>CATYYP010000031.1 GCA_958415245.1 Schaalia odontolytica
GCGGGAGCCTTCGACTCGGCCTGGGCAGCGTCAGTAGCCTTCTTCGCGGGAGCCTTCTTCGCCGGGGCCTTCTTCGCGGCAGACTTCTTCTCCTCGGCGGGAGCGCTCGCCGCGTCGACCGTGGCGGCAGCCTTCTTGGCACGCGTGGTCTTCTTCGCGGGGGTCTTCACCTCCGTGGTTTCCTCAGTCGTCGCGGAGTCCTTTGCCGAAGCGCGAGATGCACTCACACGGGTCCCTTTCATTGATGGGCATGCACAGCGGAGCCGATTGCAAATCGGCATACCAGCGCCAAGTCTAGTGCCTTGCCGTTTAGTTTTCCTGACGGTAGGTGTGAGGATGCCCCGCCTTGGGCGCACCCACGCGCTCGAACCTCGGTTAGAGTGGGCGTATGACTCTGAGCGACAGTTTCACAACGCTGCGTCCCTCAATCGACGAGGCGACGGCCACCAGCCTCGCACATCTCCTCGCCCGCGCAGGCACTTCCGACCGTTCTGAGGAGTTCTCTCGTGCGGTCCTCGCCTCCGTATCCGGAGGAAAGCGTTTCCGCGCCCTCATGGCCCACGTGGGCTACGCGCTCAGTTCCGGAACATCCATCGAGGAAGTCTCACTTCCCCATCTGAGCGCGGCACTGGAGCTCTATCAGGCGAGCGCTCTCGTCCACGACGACATCATCGACAAGGCCGACGAACGACGCGGCATGCCCACCCCTCACCGCACGCTCGCGGATTACCACGCCGCACAGTCGTGGATCGGATCGTCGACGGACTTCGGTCGACACAGCGCCATTTTGGTCGGCGATTTCCTCTTTTCGGCTGCGACGGCAGCCGCAGACGAACAGGCCTTGACACTGCGAGACGACTGCGCGCGCGCGTTTTCGCGCCGGTTTGCGGATATGCACGCGGAGGTCGCGCTGGGGCAGTACCTCGACATCACCGCCGAGCAGGCCCCACTTGATCCTGAGCGCACGGATGCGCTGAACATGAGCGACTCGCTCGAGGTGGCACTGCACAAGTCAGCCCACTACTCGGTCGTCCACCCGGCCCTCCTCGGCGCGATTTGCGGAGCTTCATCGTTCGATCGCGTCGCCAACCTGCTCGATGTTCTCGAGACGATTCTGACCCCGTGGGGCCTGGCTTTCCAGCTGCGCGACGATGATCTCGGAGTCTTCGGAGACCCGGCAGTCACGGGCAAGCCAGCCGGCGACGACTTGCGCGAAGGAAAGCGCACTGCGCTCCTGGCGCTGACGTGGGAGGCCTCCTCCCCCGCCGAGCGGCGCGCCCTCACCGACGTCCTCGGGTTGGCCGAGGCCTCGGCAGAGCAGATTGCGACTGCTACCGAGATAGTGGAGCGCAACGGGCGCGCCGCACACGAGGCCGAGATTGCACGCCTCGTGGCCGACGGAGACGCCGCCCTTGAGACCAGCACCTTCGATGAGGATGCTCGCGCTATGCTGCGCGAACTGTGCTCGATCCTGACCGCCAGGCGGGCCTGAAAAGAAGGGCTAGCCTCAGAAGGCCAGCGTCGAGGCGATTCGATTCACTCGGTGATGACGGCCCGACGTGAGCGCATCGATCGGGCGCTCGCCCAGCTCGTCCTGCACGGTGTACAGCCACGCCGCTGCTTCCTCCGCCGTGAAGCCGTCATCAGCAAGCAGGGTCAGTGTGCCCTGCAGGAACGGCAGCGGCTCCCAGCCATTGTCGCCCTTGACGATAACCTCCTGCGGGACGCCGCGCGCCCCGCAGGCGTCGCGCGCTTCGATGAGCACACGATCGCGGATCAGCTGCTTGAGGCGGCGTTCCTCGATGCCGAGGAGACGGCAGACCTCATCGGTGGAGAGCACGGTGATATCAACACTGGTCATGAGCGCAAGACTACCCCATTCATGCGCCGCACCGACGTGGGCACTTCCAGTGATTTCGCGAAAACTCCCATAGAATCGAGCAAGTGAGCGATGAACAGATATTCGACCAGACGGACCCGTTAATCGGCCTCCTCGTCGACGAACGGTACCGGGTGACGCGCAGGTTGGCGCGTGGCGGCATGGCCACCGTCTACATCGCGCAGGATGAACGCCTTGATCGCCCCGTCGCGCTCAAGGTCATGCACCCGCACCTCGCGGACTCCGAGGATTTCGTCGCACGTTTCCGCCGCGAGGCGCGCTCCGCCGCGCGCATCGTTCATCCCGGCGTCGTCTCCGTGTTTGACCAGGGCGTGGTCACGGGCCAGGGGTTCCTCGTCATGGAGCTCATTGACGGTACAAACCTGCGCCAGCTGCTGCGCGCGCAGGGGGCCTTCACGATCCCGCAGGCACTGCGCTACACCACCGACATTCTTGAGGCGCTGCGCGCCGCCCACCGCGTCGGCGTTATTCACCGCGACGTCAAGCCCGAGAACATTCTCGTTCCGTCCGACGGACCGGCGAAGGTCACCGACTTTGGTCTCGCACGAGCTGCCTCCGAAGTCTCCATGTCTTCGACGGGCAACATGCTCGGCACGGTTGCGTACATCGCCCCGGAGATCGCGACGACCGCTCAGGCCGACGCTCGCTCAGACATTTATTCGGTCGGCATCATGCTCTACGAAATGCTGACGGGCTCCGTTCCGTGGGCGGGTGAGTCACCTCTGCAGATCGCGACGCATCACGTCTCTGACGACGTTCCCAGCCCGTCGGAGGCCCAGCCGTGGATTCCGAGAGAGATCGACGACCTCGTCGCCGCCCTGACCGCCCGCGACCCCGCATCGCGCCCCGCCGATGCATCGGACGCGATCGACCTCGTCACTCGCGCTGCTGCCGCCATTCCGTCGGAGCTGGCCAACCGCCGCGCGGACATCGCGCCGGCTGACCGGCCGGGCGCCTCGGAAACGAGCGCGCTCAACACCGAGCTGATCTCGGCTCAGTTTACGAGGCCTCTGCCCCTCCCGGCGCCGTCGACGGTTACCACTGTCCACACATCGGCCCCGCTTCCCAATGCTTCGGAGAACGGCGGCACCAAGACGTACAAGCGCGCCGCCCTGTGGGCTACCCTCGTCGTTCTGCTCCTCGCCGCCGCAGTCGTCGGCGGACGCTGGTGGTGGACCGAATACGGCCCGGGCTCCTACCTGACCATGCCCGCGACGGATGGTCGTCCCCTCGCGGATGTTCAGGCCGAGCTGAATGCGATGGGACTTGCTTCTTCCGTCGAGGAGGAATTCTCTGACGACGTCGCTGCCGGTTCGATCACTCGCTCCGATCCGGAAGGCGGCGAACCCGTCCACAAGCGCGCCGAGGTTCAGCTCCACGTCTCCAAGGGCGTGGACATGAAGACGGTGCCTGACGTCGTTGGTAAGAACCAGGAGGACGCACGCAAGGCCCTTTCCGATGCCGGCCTCGCCCTGGGTGCCATCACCGACGCATACTCCGAGGACGTCCCGCAGGGCCAGGTCATCTCACAGTCCCAGGCAGCTGGTTCACAGCTGGCGCACGACAGCGCCGTCGATGTGGTGCTGTCGAAGGGCCGTGAGCCCCTCACCGTACCGTCGCTGAACGGGATGAGCGCCGATGCCGCAAAGAGCTCCATTGAGGGCCTTGGCCTCGTGGCTACGCCGACCGAGGCATTCTCCGACACTGTTGCCGAGGGGCAGGTCATCTCGCAGCAGACCAATGAGGGCACGATCCTGCACCGTGGCGACACCGTCGCCTACACGGTGTCGAAGGGACCTGAGAAGGTCGCAGTGCCCGACGTCGTCGGCCGCCAGCGCCAGGATGCTCGCGCCACCCTCGAGGCAGCCGGCTTCACCGTGCAGGAGGAGGCAATCCTCGGTGGCTTCTTCGGAACCGTCCGACAGACCGATCCCGCCGCCGGAACAATGCTGAAAAAGGGCAGCGTCGTCACGATCACGATCGTCTGAACGCGCCCGAGACACTCGTCCGTCATAATAAGTATCCCCGGCCTCGTCCATAACAGACGAGGCCGGGGAACTTATGTGCGGTGAACTCACTCCTCGTGGGAGGAACCCTTCGCCAGGTACTGGGCGACCTGGAAAGCCATCTCCAGGCTCTGCTGGTGGTTCAGGCGCGGATCCACGAGCGTCTCGTAACGGTCGCGCAACGACTCGTCATCGATGTGCTCGCTGCCGCCGATCACCTCGGTGACATCGTCACCGGTCAGCTCGACGTGCAAGCCACCCGGCACAGTTCCCGCGGCCTCGTGTGCTTCAAAGAAGCCACGGACCTCGTCCATGACTGTCTCAAAGCGACGCGTCTTGTAGCCGGTCGACGACGTGATCGTGTTGCCGTGCATCGGATCTGTCATCCACGTGAGCGGACGACCGTCCTCACGCGCGGCCTCCAGCAGCGGCGGAAGCGCCTCGCGGATGCGACCGGCGCCCATACGCGTAATGAACGACAGGCGCCCCTCCTCACCATCCGGGTTGAGGCGATCAATAAGCGAGAGCATCTGATCCGGCGTGGTCGACGGGCCGAGCTTAACCCCAATCGGGTTGCGAACACACGACAGCAGCTCGATGTGAGCGCCCTCCTCCTCGCGCGTCCGCTCCCCCGCCCACAGGAAGTGGGCAGACGTGTTGTAGGGCTCGCCCGTCCGCGAATCAATGCGCGTCATCGCCGACTCGTACTCGAGCAGCAGCGCCTCGTGCGACGAGTACAGGTCCACGTCGCGCAGCGTCTCAAAGTCAACGCCCGCGGCACCCATGAACTTGATCGCACGGTGGATGTCTTCTGCCAGCGACTCGTAGCGCGCGTAGGCCGGGTTCGACATGAAACCCTGATTCCAGCGGTGCACCTGGCGTAGGTCGGCGTAGCCGCCCTTCGTGAAGGCACGGATAAGGTTCAGGGTCGAGGCCGCGTGGTTGTACAGCGACAGCAGGCGCTGCGGGTCGGGCTCGCGCGCCTCGGGAGTGAACTCAAAGGAGTTCACGGCATCGCCGCGGTAGCTGGGCAGCGTGACGCCGTCGCGCGTTTCCATATCCGACGAACGCGGTTTAGCGTACTGGCCGGCGATACGGCCAACCTTGATGACCGGCAGCGAAGCGCCGTACGTCAAGACGACCGCCATCTGCAGCAGCGTCTGAATCTTCAGGCGAACATGGTCCGCCGTCGCCTCGGCGAAGGTCTCGGCACAGTCCCCGCCCATCAGGACGAAGGCCTCGCCGCGGGCAGCCGCACCCATCCACGTGCGCAGGTCGTCAACCTCCCCGGCGAACACGAGCGGCGGCTGACGGCGCAGCTGCGCCGTCACGTCACTGAGGTGTTCCGCGTCCGCGTAGGAAGGCTGTTGGGCAGCGTCCAGGCCGCGCCACGTGTCCCAGGGAGCAAGCTCCCCGGACTCGGGCGACCAGAGACGCTCGGGGACGCGGCGGGAGCGAGGCTTACGCACAGGCTCTCCGCCGCGTCCGGGAGTGATCGAAGGAATCACGCGAAGCGACTCACTCGCCGGCAGGCTCGACGGTCTGGCCGATCTCGGCCATCATCTCGAGGAACCAGGGCTGGGAGATGTCGAAGGGCTTGCCGCCCGCGATGCGCGGGAACGGGATGGCCTTCAGGCGGTCGCCGTCCTCCTCGTCGTGGCCGATAACGCCGGACTCGCCCTTGAAGGCGCACTCAACGGCGAGGTCGGTCATCGACTTGATGAGACGCAGGTCGTCGGCGTTGGCGCGCGAGGAGCGCGAGAAGTAGCCGGACTTCTGGACCATGACCTTCTCGGCGTCGATCTTCTCGGCGAACTGCTTGGCGAACCACTGGCCGGGGTTGATCGTGTCGAGCTTGACGTGGCCGAAGGGGTCACGCTGGACCTCGCCACCGGCAGCCTCGATCTCCGCGATAATCTCGGGGACGCCGGCGCCCTCGGACAGGAAGATGTTGACGTTGCCCTGCTCGTCCATGATGGCCTTGAGGCGCGCGGCCTCGGCGTCCAGGTCGATCTTCATCTCGGGCAGGAAGATGGCGTGGATGTCCCAACGCTCCTGCGACAGGCCGATGGAGGGCACCCACTCCTGGGTCTTCAGCCAGTCGTGGTAGCACTTCGAACCGGCGGCGGTCAGCCAACCGCAGTGGCGGCCCATGATCTCGTGGATGATGAGCATGCGCGGGTTGGAGCGGTGCTCACCGATGATGTTCTGGGAGTACTCGGAGACCTCTTCAGCGGCGGTCCAGGCACCCAGGGACTGGCGGATCGGCACAACGTCGTTGTCGATCGTCTTGGGCAGGCCCACGACAGTCAGGTGGTAGTCGTGCTCCTCCAGGTAGGCGGCCAGGTCAGCTGCCGTCGTGTTGGTGTCATCGCCACCGATGGTGTGCAGGACGTCGACGCCGTCGGCGCGCAGCTGCTCGGCGGCCTTCTGCAGCGGATCCTCATCCTCGGACACGAGTTCTTCTTGTTCGTCAGCTTGACGCGGGAGTTACCGATCGGGGAACCACCGAAGCGATGCAGGACGGCAGCGTGCTTGCGCGCTTCCTCGTCCACCAGCACGTAGTTGCCGGTAAGCAGGCCGTGGTAGCCGTTCTGGTAGGCGATGATCTCAACGGTGGGATCGATTTCGTTGTAGCGCTCAATGAGTCCGCCGACGGCGGAGGACAGGCACGGGGCGAAGCCACCTGCGGTCAGCAGGGCAACACGACGGACCGACATGAATGTCACCTTTCTCAGGTTGGTTAGGTAAGAGCCCACGCGCACGTGCGCGCTCCGCGTCACCCCGGCTGCCCGAAGGGGCTGCCTAGTGCGCGGAGCCGCGCGTGCGCGAGGCACAGTTCATTCTACCCGGCTCACATCACGTTTCGCCAAGGACGCCCGTCCCACGAAACGCGATTGCAAGCACCAACCACCGGTGACGGCCCGGCCCTGTTACTCCTTGTCCGAGGCCTTCTCGTCCTCGCTGTCCTCTTCCTCGGGAGCGGTCGGAACGGGCACCTCGGGGGCGGTGCGCCCACCGGGCGCAGGCCGACCATTGGAGGGGACGGGACCCTCGAAGGCGCCCTCGGCTGCCAGCTGAGCCTTCACGTCGGCGGCGTACAGGTCCACGTATTCCTGGCCAGACAGGAGCATCAGGTTGTACATGATCTCGTCGGTGATCGCGCGAAGAACATAGCGGTCCTTGTCGAGGCCACGGTAACGCGAGAAGTCCAGGGGCTCACCGATCACCATGCCGATGTTCGTGCGCGAAGGAATCTTCTGGCCAATGGGCTGCGCCGCATGGGTGCCGATCATGGCCACCGGGATAACGGGGGCGCCGGACAGGAGTGCGAGGCGCGCGACGCCGGTCTTGCCACGGTACAGGCGCCCATCGGGGCTGCGGGTACCCTCCGGGTAGATGCCGAAGAGCTCGCCCTCGCGCAGTCGCTTCAGTCCCGCTTTCAGCGCCGCCTCCGAAGCGCGTCCACCGGTGCGGTCGACGGGGATGGTGCCGACGGCGCGCATGAATTCCTTTGTCATCCACCCCTTGACACCGGTGCCCGTAAAGTAGTCGGCCTTGCCCATGAAAACGACCTCACGGTCGAGCATCATCGGCAGGAATACGGAATCCCACACGGCGTTGTGGTTGGACGCGAGGATAGCGGGTCCCTCGGCGGGAATGTTCTCCTTGCCGCGGATCCACGGGTGATAGGCCGCCTTCAGAATGGGGCTGCCGGTCGCCTTGAGAGCCTGATAGAACGCCACTGTCACTCCTGAAGTCTCGACGGGCGCGCGAGCGCGCGAACGAATTAGTATCAACTCTATGACGAAACGAACTCCCGTGCGCGATTGTGGGGAAACCATAGCGCCCGGCGAATCGGCTCGTCCTTTCGCTCGATCAGTGGTCTCTGCGGCCCTGTCGAGGGCCTCGTCGGTGGAGCTTCAACCCAGCCTAGATGCCGTCGGGACGCCGGCCTCGGGCGGGCACTGGGTTGTCGTCGACCTTGAGACGACAGGCCTGGGTGCGGGCGCGGAAATTACTGAGATCGGCGCTGTCCGCGTCCGCGACGGAGCAGTCGTGGACGAGTTTTCTTCCCTCGTGAAGCCCTCGCGTCCGATTCCACCGTTCATCACATCTCTGACCGGCATCACTCCCGCGATGGTGGCACACGCGGACCCGATCGCATCCGTTCTGGAACGCTTCATGGAGTGGTCAGGCCTTGGAGCTTCGGATTCCCCCGTCATCGTCGCGCATAACGCGTCCTTTGACGTGGGTTTCCTACGCCGTGCGGCACGCGCATGTGCGCGCCCGTGGCCGCGCGTACGCGTCGTCGATACGTTGGCACTCGCTCGGCTCGCCCTGCCACGCCCGCTCGTGCGCAACCACAAACTGGGCACGGTCGCCTCCTACTTCGGTACCGCCACCGTTCCCGAGCACCGAGCACTCGGAGACGCGCGCGCGACGGCAGAGATCCTCCTGGGGTTCATAGACCTGCTCGCCGCAGCCGGCGCGACCGATGTGGAGGACCTCATCATGTTGACGGATCAGGCTCCGGCGCGGCGCCCATCAACACCCGACTTCGTCACGGACCTGCCAACCTCTCCCGGGGTGTATCACTTCATCGACACCGCGGGAGACACCCTCTACGTGGGGTCGGCCTCGTCCCTGAAGTCGCGCGTGGGCAGTTACTACACGAAGGGCGAGAAGCGCGCGAAGGTGCAGCGCATGGTCTCCCTGGCCTCGGGAGTGCGCCCCTATCCGACCGCTTCGATTCTCGAGGCGAGGATCCGAGAACTGCGCGATATCAAGGCTCTCGCACCGCCCTACAACTCCGCGTCGAGGCGTCAGGGATCCCAGCACTGGGTTATCGCCGAGGCCGGTCGCCCCCGCGTCGTTCCGTCCGTGCCGCTCGACAACCTGCCCCGCGCCCTCGGTCCATTCGGGACGCGCGCGCACGCACAGCGGGCTGCAGGGGCGATCGAGCGCGTCCTCGCCCAGGCCGATCACGACTCCTCACGCGCCATCCTCGACGAGGCCGTGGAAGCCTCGTCATTAGCGGTGCCGAACGCGCTCACTTCCCTGATGGAGCGCCTGTCCGCACAGGGGCTGTTCGAGGCGGCGGCTGGAGTGCGCGACGAGCTGAGCGCCTACATCGCGGGCGTCGAGCGCTCCGCCATGCGCCCCATCCTGGCAGCCCCGCGTATCGTCTGGGGAGCGCGTCGCGATGGTGGAGAACCCGGCTGGATTCTGCATGTCGCCTCCTACGGCCGCCACCTCAGTTCGGTCGTCGTGCCACCGCGCTCCGATCCGTCGCCGTGGATCGATGTTCTCACCTCCACGGAGCCGATCGACACCGGTGGGATGGCTGCGTCCGTCGCCTCGTGGGCTGAGACGTCACTCCTGTGCACCGAGCTGTGCCGCGAAGGGACGCGCCTCGTCGAATGGAACGGTCCCCACGCCTGGGCGCAGCCCGTCGACAGCCCGCTACGCGACGGGCGGCTGCGCGAGCTTTTAGCCCACGCAACCGCCCAGCAGCGTCACGACCCGCGCACCTGACGCAGGCATTTCTCTTACGCGTTCGAGGCAGCCACCCAACGCTCGATGAGTCGAGCGCCCGAGCCGTCGGCCAACGCCGCGAGGGCGCGCTCGACGGCGCCGCGCATGCGAGGCTCGAAATCGGAGCGCGTCACCGGGTTCTCCAGGCCCTCCCAGGCCAGGATGCCGGCTCCGACGTTGAGGGCGACGGCGTCGCGAACCGCGTCCGCCCCACCGCCCGACAGGACGTCGCGAGCGACGGCCGCGTTCTCGGCTGCCTCGCCACCCGCGAGGTCCTCGATCGAGGAGGACGCCATGCCCAGGGATTCGCGCGCATCGAACACGGTTTCCACAACCGCTCCACCCGACACGAGCCAGACCTGATTCGCGTCGGTCGTCGTCAGCTCGTCGAGGCCGGTGCTCGCGCCACGGAACACGAGTGCGCTGAGCCCGCGCGACGCGTACACGCCCGCCATCAGGCGCGCATTCTCCTCGCGCGAGGCACCAATTGCACACGCCTGAACGCATGCCGGATTCGTCAGCGGACCCAGGACGTTAAACGCCGTCGGGAAGCCGAGAGAGCGGCGCACGGGGGCCGCAAAGCGCATCGACGGATGCATCTTGTTCGCGAAAAGGAACGCGATGCCAACCTCATCGAAGACCCGGCGCAGCGCGTCGGCGTCGAGGTCAAGGTTGACGCCGAGCGCCTCGATGACGTCCGCGGAGCCAGACTTCGACGTCGATGCGCGGTTACCGTGCTTAACGAGCGGGATCCCCATCGCGGCGAGCACGATGGCGGACATCGTCGAAATGTTGACGGTCTTGTACCCGTCGCCGCCCGTGCCCACAATGTCGAGGGCGCGGCTGGGCAGATCGACATGAGCGGCGTGGTCCTGCATGCCATCGGCGAGGCCGTGGATCTCATCGACCGTGGCGCCCTTGATGGCCATCGCGGTCAAGAAGGATGCGAGACGCGCCTCGCCGAGTTCGCCGCTCATGACCTGGTCCATCAGCCAGTACGCCTGACCGTAGTCGAGGCTCTCTCCGGCGGTGAGGGCGGCAATAATCGGCGCCCACTCCTGCGTGGCCATCACTTGGCTCCACGCAGCACGTCGGCGACGGTCTCCTGAAGAATGATCGGGTCGATCGGATCGGCCACGACGGCGGCTGCTCCGGCCCACGTAGCCAGCCACTCATCTTGGGCTCGGGCGGTCAGGAAAACAATCGGGGGAACGCCGTCACGGGTCTCTCGCAGGTCCTGAGCGATGGACATGCCGCCTTCCTTCTTCGCCTCAGCGTCGAGGATCAGCAACGCAAAATCCTGCTGATCGAACGCATCGCGAACGCCGAAACCGGTTGCGGCCTCAACCCACTCGATGCGAGGCGTGTCCTTGGAAGCACGCAGGCCAATGCCGTTGACAACGGCGTGACGGCGATCCTTGTCGTCGCTGAAAACCAGGATAGTGACGGTTTCTTCACTCATGGAAGCTCTCCTTGCATATGTCGGCCAAATCGACGCGATGACCCCATTCTACGGGGTAGCGGGGGGCACCCCCACTGGGTGCCGCCCGCTACCGTCGACCAAGGTCGTGACGCGGTCACTGCATCGAAGAAGTACCCACGATGTCGACGACGAATACCGTCGCCTGCGTGGGGGTTGCCTCCTGGCCGGACTGCGCTTCCTGAGGCGGGATCGGGACCACGATGAGGATGCGCGATCCCACGG
>CATYYP010000032.1 GCA_958415245.1 Schaalia odontolytica
GTTCGCGTCGCCCGAGCCGTCCGAGTGGATGTCCACGCCGCCCGTGTACAGCTTCGCGTTGATGAGCGCGTCGTTGTGGAAGGTAACGCCGTTGCGCACGGTTGCCATGTTGTTGATCGTGGCCTCGTACTGCAGGACGTAGGTGCCGTTGTTCGTCAGGCGCGGGAACGTCGCGGTGAACCCGGTGCCGTCCGCGGTGGCCTCCATCGTGAAGGTGCCGTCGCCGATCGACGCGCCGGCCTTGAGGGCGGGCGCCTGCTCGGCCTGGTATTCGGCGTCGTTGTTGTAGTAGTAGAGCTTCTCCGACCCGGGAACCAGCGAGTAGCCGCCGGAGCTCATGTCGAAGGTGTCAACGATCTCGACCGCGGTCGCACCCTCGGGCAGCTGGGATCCCTTGATGTCGATCTCCCAGATGATTCGCGAGGAGTCGCCTTGCTTGGGCTGGCCCCACTTCTGGGTGTTGCGCAGGATGCGCTCGTACGTGCCGGAGATCGAGCCGCCGGGCAGGTCCACGACAATGGCGGTGCCGTTCACCGGGAAGGACACAGTCGACGAGGTCGTGGCGTGCACCGCCTTCGTGCGCACGGTGCCGTGGCCGATGATGCTGTGGTGGTCCTTCGCGTACTCTCCGAAGGTGCAGGTCATGGAGATGCCCTCGCCCGCGGGGACGGAGCAGTCGACGACCGGGACCTTGTCGTCGTTGAGCATGCTGAAGTTCAGCGTCGAGCTGCCCGAGTCCGAGATGATCTCAAGCTCCGGCGGAATCTGAATGGTGAACGTGTCGCCGGGCGCGACGTCCTTGCCGGTCGTGTCGATGTCGAAGGACATGGTCATGACGTGGATGCCGACCGTGGGCGCGGTGGTTTCCTTGTCCTCGCGCGCCAGCGAGATCTTGCTGACGACGCTGACGGAGCTGGCGTAGGAGGGGGCAATCGCGATGAACGCGGCCAGCAGGCCGGCGACGATCAGCCCGACAACGAGCGGGAAAAGGCGTCCGATACTGCGTGGGTGCACGTGAGTCTCCATTCGTCATGGATGGGGGACGAGGCCGTGGCGTGCGCGTCGGGTGTCCGCCCATCCGCTCGGGTTAGCAAGTAATGGTGCTGATGGGAAGGCTACGCCTGTCCGTCACAGTCCGCGCCTTCAATTTCGTCTATTTGTCCACGTTATGGAGGGTTTGTCTTGGTCGTCCAGCAATTCATCAACCATTAAGCCGGGTGGAAATGTGAGCATTTGGGCGGCGTTCTGGTTGTTCGGTAATTAATTGACTGGCGTTACTATTTTTGTCGCCCAGTCGCATTAGTGGTGAAGCTCATATGAGCTGCTTCGTTTTTGGTCAAGCGGCGTTAGGTATAGCGCGCATGCCTGTCTTGGTCCTGGTGGCTGCGTCGGTGCAGTGGATAAAACAAAAACCCCGAAGCGAATGCTTCGGGGACTTGCTGGTGGCTCCGACCGGCGTCGATCCGGTGACCTTTCGATTTTCAGTCGAACGCTCTACCAACTGAGCTACAGAGCCAAGACCTGAACCAAAAGGTCTGGTCGGCGACCCCGACGGGACTTGAACCCGCGACCTCCGCCGTGACAGGGCGGCGCGCTAACCAACTGCGCTACGGGGCCTTACAACAGGTAAGACCTATTGAATTGTTCCAATCACATAAGCGACCGGTGGTACCCCCAACGGGATTCGAACCCGTGTCGCCGCCGTGAAAGGGCGGTGTCCTAGGCCGCTAGACGATGGGGGCCTGCTTGGCCGTCGAACTGGCGTCCGAAGACGGGAGATAGTTTAGGCAGAACGCGCGCGGCGCGTCAAAACGAAATTGGGTGACAGCTGACACATTACCGAAAAACGTTGCAATTGTGCGGAATTCACAGGATTTCATCAGCTAGGCGACCTACCCTTGATGCATGACTATGACACCCGCACTCGGTGCCCTCGCCCAGGCCTCGGACGCCCTCACGCGCGCGATCGCCGACCCGCAATCCGGGGCGGAGGGTGCCGTGGCCACGACCATCGACATCACCCTCCTGATTCTCGGCCCGGTCGTCGGCGCCTTCGTGGGTATCGTCCTCTCGGTCCTCCTCTCCGCCCTGGCGCGTAAGGCGCTCTCGAAGGCGGCCACGGCCTCGTCGATCCTGGCGCGCGTGCGCCGCCCGGGCCACTTCACGTTCGCGGCCTGGGGAGCGTGGGCGGGACTCGGCATCGCGCTGGTCAACCCCCACCTGTCCGACTGGAACGGCACGTCGATCACGACGTTCCTCATGCACGTGCTGCTCATCGTCGCCCTCGCCTGCCTGACCTGGATGGCCTACGCCGCCGCGTGGGTCTTCGAGGACGCCGCCAAGGCCCGCCAGGATTCTGACCAGGGACGCTCGCGCCGCTTCGAGACCCAGGCCCAGGTGCTGCGCCGCCTCACTCAGTCGATCGTCGTCGTCGTGGGCGTGGTCGCCATCATCGGCACCTTCGAGGTCGCCCGCCAGGCCATGACCACCGTCCTGGCCTCCGCCGGCGTCATCTCGGTGATCTTCGGTCTTGCTGCCCAGCAGACCCTCGGTAACGTCTTCGCCGGCCTGCAGCTGGCCTTCACCGACGCGATCCGCGTGGGCGACGTCGTAGTTGCCGGCGACAAGCAGGAGACCGGTTCCGTCGAGGAAATCACGCTCTCCTACGTGGTCGTGCGCATCTGGGACGAGCGTCGCCTGATCATTCCGTGCCGCTACTTCACGCAGACGCCCTTCGAGAACTGGACGCGTCGCGCCGCCGCCCAGCTCGGCACCGTTGAGCTCAAGCTCGACTGGTCCGCGCCCATGACCCTCATTCGCACCAAGGTTGAGCAGCTCCTGACTTCCACGGACCTGTGGGACGGGCGCACGTGGGGCGTGCAGATCACCGACTCGGACGAGTACACGGTGACCGTGCGCGTCTTGGTCTCCGCGAAGAACTCTGGGCACCTGTCCGACCTGCGCGCGTTCCTGCGCGAGCAGCTCATCTCGTGGATCGTCACGGAAGAGCCGTGGGCGCGCCCGGCCCAGCGCATCGAGCCCCGCGAGATCGTCACGGTCAACAAGGACATGAGCCGCGAACGCATTGCGCGCCTGGCCGCTGAGCTCGCCGGGATCTCTGGCACGAACGAGGCCGTGGCCGTCACGGGCACGTCGGCTTCCCACACGGGTACGCCTGCGTCGGCCGGTGAGCAGTCCAGCGCGGCGACGGGGGGCGCTGCCTCCGCGATCTCCGCGTCCGGTGCCGCAGCCGCTGCCCCCAAGGACCCCGCGCACGCCGCGCGCATGGTCGCCGCCCGCCGCAAGGCCAAGCGCGCCCGCCGCCGCGCCATGGCCGACCGCCAGCGTGAACTCGCCGAGGGCGGCCCCAGCGTCTCCCGCGACGAAACCCAGGTGATCTCCAAGAGCGCTCTGCGCAAGATCATCGAGGCCGCCGGCAACGCGAACCCGCAGCTCACTCAGACCCTCACCGCGACCTCCATCGGCCGAGGCGAGCGCTTCTTCTCCGGCTCCGCCGAAGCCGAGGAACGCGCTGCCGCCCTCGAGGGCCCGGGTGAAGAGGTCTACGCCGAGCGTGAGGCAGAAGCCCGCCGCGCCCAGGAACGCCGCGAGGCCCACAAGCGCCGCGAAGCCGAGGCCCTCGACTCCGAGGCCACCCTCGCCCTGGCGGCCGTCGGCGTCGAGCCGGTCGTTGCCGACAACGAGGCGCCCGAGGCTGCTCAGGATGTGGCCGCCGATTCTGCGGCCGCCGATTCTGCGGAGGTTGCGGGTGCCGAGCGTGCGGACGATGCGACCGTGAAGGACGCCGCGGCTGACTCTGTCGCAGACGATTCCGCCGACGAGAAGCCCGCCGATGCCGCTTCCGCTGAGGAGCAGGCCGCCGACGTTCAGCCTGCCCCCGCGCAGCGTGAGGCCCCCGCCGACGCTGGCGCATCCGCCGATTCCGGCGACTCGCGCGCCGCCGATTCGCAGGAGGACAGCGCCCCCGTCGACGACGCTGAGCGTGAGGGCGCACCCGCCCCCGACGCGCCCGAGGAAACGGGCGACGAGGAGGAGGCCCAGGCCTCGTCGGAGGGAGAGATTTCCCCGGACGAACAGGAGACCACGCCGATCCCCGCGCGTGAAACATCCGTGAAACATCCCGTGCAGGTGCCCCCGCCCGTGCGCACCGGCCGACCCGTCATGACCGACACGGTCCAGGCGGTCGCGCCGGCGCTCGTGCCGCCGCCCGCGCCGACCCCCGCCGAGATGGCCGCATCCCGCGCGCCCGAGGACGAGGCTGACGAGCCCGCTGTCCATCCCGGCTGGTACGCGGTCGCTGAAGAGGCGCGCCTCGACGCGGAAACCCGCCCCACGCCCACGGTGAAGCCCGCGCGCGTGTCCATCATGGACTTCTTCCCCGCCGTCGCCCCCACCGGTGCCTAGGCCGACGTCCTGCGCGCTGTCACCGGCCAGATCCCGGCCATTGAGCCCCGGGAACCTAAGACTGAGGACGCCGAGTCTGCTGTGGCCGAAAAAGCCGCGACCGACGAGGCCGTGACTGATGAGGCAGTGGCGCCCGAGAGTGCGCCAGCAGAGGACTTGGCCCCCGAGGTCGAGGCTGCCGAGGTCGAGGCTGCGCAGAAGGATGCCGCCGACGAACCCACTGCCGACGCCGAGGCGACCGTCGTCATGGATCCCGTGGAGGCCGAAGAGGCCGGCGCGCTCGATTCCGACACCACGCAGGTCATGCCCGCCGTCGATGAGCCCGTGGACGAGACCCTCGTGATGCCCGCTGCGGCCATCGCCGAGCCGGCTTCTGAGGCTGCGAAGGCTGAGGATACCGCCGCGACAGAGGGTGTTGCGGCGGAAGAGGAAGCCCCGGCGAAGAAGGAGACCGCCAAGAAGACGGCCTCCCCCAAGGCTGGCGCGAAGAAGGCTCCCGCAAAGAAGGCGGCCAAGAAGGCCTCGACTGTAAAAAAGGGCGCCAAAAAGTCCTCCGCTGCGGCCACAAAGACAGTGAAGGACGAGCGAGCCGACAAGGCAGCCGACGCGACCGCTGAAAAGGACGCGAAGACTCCCGCCAAGAAGGCCACCGCGAAGAAGCCCGCCGCCAAGAAGGGTGCCGTCAAGAAGGCGGCTCCCAAGAAGGCGGCGGCAAAGAAGACCTCCAACGTAGGGCCCGCCACCAATGAGTGATGGGGACAGGTGAACGGGCCACGGCCTCGTCACTGAGGCCAGCGCGAGGAAAACGGACCGCCCGCGCCCACGCACCCCGGTGCACGGGGGCGGGCGGTCCGCGACCATAGAGGCATGACTGCTCCCGATCCCGCCGCCCACAGCTATTCTTCGGCAAACGCGGGTCCGGAGCGGTGACCGCGGACTGAGTCCCCGCCTCGTCGATGGAGGAGCGCAAGGAAAGCGGCCGCACGCGTGCGAGGGCGCGGGCGGCGCGGGACAATAGATCCATGAACGCTACTGATCCCGCTGCCCGCACCGACGCCGAGTGGAAGAAGCTCCTGAGCCCCATGCGCTACCACGTGCTGCGAGAGGCCGGCACCGAGCGCCCCTTCACCGGTGAACTCCTCGACGAGGCGCGCGTCGGCACCTACTCGTGCGCGGCCTGCGGATCCAAGCTCTTTGACTCCGACGCGAAATTCGACTCATCCTGCGGGTGGCCCTCCTTCTTCCAGGCGCACGACGGCGCGACCGTTGAGAGCGTCGACACCAGCCACGGCATGATCCGCACCGAGGTGCGCTGCGCGACCTGCGGCTCCCACCTCGGCCACGTCTTCCCCGACGCGCCCGACCAGCCCACCGGCATGCGCTACTGCATGAACTCGGCGGCCCTCACCTTCGCGCCCGCCCAGTGAACGCGCCCGCGCAGCGCCCCGTCACCGACCGGATCCCGCCCCAGCTCTACATCGTCGGCTCCGGCCTCATCCAGTACGTGGGCGCGGCGCTCGCGGTTATTGCCTTCGCGTCCGTCGAACCCGCCTCCGTCGCCTGGTGGCGCGTCCTGACCGGCGCGGTCGTTCTCCTCGTCTGGAAGCGTCCGTGGCGCGGCGGCCTCACGCGCTCCGACCTGGCGATTTCCGCGCTCTTCGGCGTCATCATCCTGACGATGAACTCCTCGTTCTACGAGTCGATCGCGCGCATCCCCCTGGGGACCGCCGTGTCCATCGAGTTCATCGGCCCGGTCGCCGTCGCCGTCATCAGGGGTCGCGGCTGGCGGCCGCGCATCGCCGCCGTCCTCGCGTTCGCGGGGGTGGCGTGCATCGGCGGGCTCGCCCTCGACCTGAGCGTGCCGAGCGTGCGCATCGGCGTCGCCTGGATCCTTCTTGCGGCCCTCGCCTGGTCGGCCTACATCGTCGTCGGGCAGAAGGCTTCGACCACGCGCGACGGGGTCACGAACCTGGCGCTCGGATGCGCGTGGGGTACCCTGTTTTTCGCGCCCTTCCTGGGCCCGGGCGCGATGGCTGCCATGGCCTCGTGGAAGCTAATGGCGATCGTTGTCGGCGTGGGCCTGCTGTCCACCGCGATTCCCTACACCTTTGAGGCGCTCGCGATGCGGCGCCTGGCGGCGTCGACCTTCGCGCTGTTCGCCGCGATCTTGCCGGCCACATCCGCCCTGGTTGGGGCCGTCATGCTCCGCCAGATCCCCGGCGTCTTCGAGCTCATCGGCCTGGTCCTGGTGTCGGTCGCGGTCTGGCTGGCCTCGCGCGAGTGAGGCGCCCTGCGAGCTGCGGCTCCCTCAGTCGAGATTGAGCTGGCGCGGTGTGTGCTTGCCGCCGCGGGCGATCACCCAGAACGCGAACCACGCGCCGGCGGAGCCGACGATCATGACGAGCACCATCGGCACGGCGCTGTCGCCGCCCGAGGTCGCCAGGGGAGCGGCGATGCCGTTCGCGATCGACTGGAACACGCCCATGACGGACGAGGCCGTGCCCGCGTGCTCGCGCGCCTCACTCATGGCCTGCGCGCCCGAGTTGCCGAAAATGAACGCGTTCGCCGTCATGATCAGCGCGAAGCCCACGCACGTGAGAATCAGCGGCAGGTTGAGGACGAACGTCGAGATCGCGAGTGTCACCACGCCGGTCGCGGCGATCGTGAGGCCCGTGATGATGAGCGTGCGCGGCGTGAAGTGCGAGATCAGGCGCACGTTGACCAGCGCGAATCCGGTCGACAGTAGCGCGTTAAACGCGAACACGTACGCGAAAGCCATGGGGGACAGGCCCAGCGGTCCCTGCAGCACGTACGTGGCGTTCGAGATGTATCCGAACATGCAGAAGCTCGAAAAGGTGTTGGTGAGCATGAAACCCATGAAGGGACGGATGCGCACGACCTGAACGAGGCCGTGGAAGAACCGCGGAATACCGCCGGGGTGGCGGCGATCCTCGGGCAGGGACTCGGGTACGACGACCCACGCGAGGGCCGCCATGAGCAGCATGAAGGCGGCGAGCGCCCAGAAAACGACCCTCCACGTCGCGTGTGTGATGATGAACGCGCCGAGGACCGGGGCGAGCATCGGCGCGAAGCCGACGATCGCCTGGATGAGACTCATCGCGCGCGCCAGCGTCTTGCCGCGCGCGACGTCGACGAGGATCGCGCGCGCCACCGACGAGGCGACGCCGCCGCCGAGGCCCTGGAAGACTCGGCCCACGAGGAACACCCAGATGTTGGGCGTCAGCACGCAGATGATGGATCCGACCAGGGCGATGATGCCGCCCGCGACGATGGGGCGGCGGCGCCCAATCTGGTCCGAGATGGCGCCGCCCAGGACCTGGCCGGACGCGTAGCCCACGAAGAAGGTCGTGAGCGTGAACCCGAGCATCGTCGAGTTCGTCGCCAGGTCCGCCGTGATCTGCGGGAACGCCGCCGAGTACATGTCGGTCGCCATCGGGGGCAAGGCGTTCTGCACGGCCAGGGTGATCAGCAGGGCAACCGTGAGCGCCCCGCCGACGATGCCGCCGCGGTCCTGGGTGTCGTTTGTCGTCATGATGTCATTGTGCACCCTTGAGGGCACAAAATAGACGACTCGGTTGAATATTTAGCGCATCTCGCACGCCGCAGGCAGTGACGTGCACACATGTGCGCAGGCCGGCAGCGCTCCTTCCGCGCGAACGCCTCGGCTGTGCCTACTCCTCGCCCGTACCCGACTCGAGCGCGTCCGCCGCAGCCTCGATGTCCTCGCGCGTCGGGCACGAGGCCGGGCCGACGACTGTCGTGGATAGCGCGCCCGCGCAGTTGGCGAGGAGCAGAGCCCGCTCCAGGGGAATACCCAGGGCGAGGGAGGCTGCCAGGGCGCCGGAGTGTGCGTCGCCTGCGCCGTTCGTGTCGATCGCCTCGACGCGAGGCGTCGGGACGTGGAGCGCGTCCTCACCGCCGGCAACCGTGGCTGCTGCCGAGGAACAAGCAAAATATGAGCCCGCCGCTCCCGCACGCACGAGAACGGGACGATCCAGTAGGCCGAGCATCGCGCGGGCTGCTTCATGAGGCTCGTGGCACCGGTTGCGAATGCTCGCATCTCCGCTCCGGTGAGCGATCTCCTGAGCCTCCCTATGGTTCATCGACACGATGACCCCGTCGGTGGGCAGTCCGTCCGGGATGCCGATCACGGGGGAGACGTCGAGGAGGACGCGCACGCCCTCGGGCAGGACGCGCAGCGCCGCCTCCGCGGCCTCCCTGTTCGCGGGGTGGTCCATGAGGTATCCGTCGATGTAGAGCACGTCGCCCGGGTTCATCGTGCGCACGAAGTCTGCCCACGCGCTCGCGGGGGCCATCGTCTCGGCGCCCTTTGTGGAGATGAAGGTGCGCTCGCCCGTGCGGTCCGTGAACGCGATGCAGAACCCGTTGTCAATGCCCGCGATGCGAGGCCCGAGGTCAGTGATCCCCTCGCGCGTCAGCGCCGCTTGGATGAGGGAGGAGTAGGGGCCGTCGCCGATCGGGCTGAGGGAGACGGCCTCGGCCCCCATGCGCCGCGCCGCCACGAGGGCGTTGAAGCCGCCGCCCACGTGCATTCCCTCGTCGATGGCCCACACGTCACCCCCCGGCGAGGGTAGAGCCTCGCCGCGCACGGCGAGGTCCACGAGGATCTGCCCCAGGAGGACCACGCGGCCCGCAGGGGAGGTGGGCGACGAGGTGGGGGCTGGCTCCTCCGGAGACGTGACGCCGCGTGAAACTTCGGGTGTTGCGTCCGAAGAGGCATCCGTTGCAGCGTCCTCCTGGCGCCCGACAATCGCCTGATCGCGCAGCGCCAGGAGATTCCCGGCGACGCTGGACAGGCTGAGGTGGGAGACCTCCTCGATCATCGAGAGGCTGTCTGCGGGGAGAACCTCGATCCCGAGGGCCGCGCCCAGGATCGCGCCCGCGATTGCGCCGATCGTGTCGGTGTCCCCACCGATGTTGGCGGCGTCCAGGAGGGCGCGGGGCGAGGGGTCGCGCGCGAGCAGGGCAAAAGCCATGGGGATCGCGTGCGCCGAGGCCACTGACGTGCCCACCTGCTCGACGAGGCATTCCAGGGATGAGGAGGCGGGGTTGACGGCCAGCTGCATGGCCCTGCGCGTCGCGGCAATGACGTCCGGGTCTGGGGTCCACGCGCCGCGCTCGGGGAGGGAATCGACGTAGGTGACGGCCTTCCACAGTAGGCTCCTCAGGTCCAGGGAAGGTGAGCGTGCCGCGTCGATACCCAAGGACACTGCCGCCGCCACGAGGGCAGCCGACTGGAAGCCCTGTCGCGTCGCGTGCGTGACCCGGCATGACGACCACACGGCCTCGGCGAAAGCCTCCGGATCCTCCGTCGAGACCGCAATGCCGATTGGCGTGACGCGCATTGCCGCACCGTTCGTGGTGCCTTCGCCGCCCACGGTCAGCGGATCCTCACCCAGCCGCACGCGCTCGAGCGCCGCCTTCGTGGACGGGCCCAGCAGGTCGAGCGATCCGCGCTCGATCATCGAATCCTCCCAGGCCAGCAGGGCGTGGGCGAACTCGCCTGCGTCCAGGGCAACGCGACCCGAGGAGGAGTCCCGGCCTCGTACCAGGAGGGACGCGATCAACAACGCCTGTTCCGTGTCATCCGTGACCGACCCGGCTGGCATCCCCGGCGCGTAGGGCTGGGAGGCGTCCCCGTCCACGAGGCCGGTGATGCGCCCGTACACCGCGCGGATCTGCTCAGGGGACATTGCCTGCGTCGGCATGCCCAGCGCGTCGCCGAGCGCAAGGCCGGCCAGGGCGCCGTACGCGCGAGAAAGACGAGGATCCATGCTGCACCTCCAACGCGGGTGAGCGCCCGCAGATAGCGTGAACGCCCCGGAACATTCCGAGGCGACCAGTAGGCCCAGGGGGACTCGAACCCCCAACCTACGGATTAAAAGTCCGCTGCTCTACCATTGAGCTATAGGCCCAGCAGCCCCATTGTAGGAGGAAGAAGTCCCCATGGCCCAATCGAAGATGCCGCGACGCCCCGCCATGCTCGACGCCGCCAGGGCTGACGCCATCATTGGCGACGAAGATCCCGCCGCCAGCGCCGCCGTCGCCCACACCGCCGCCTGGGCCCTCATGGGCGTGGGCGACGAGACCTTCACCGACGCCGACGTCGCGCGCCTGCGCGAGACCGTTCGCACTCGCGGAGTCGACACAATCGCGCACGTGTGGTCGCGCAGCCCCGAGTTCACCCTCCCCGGTGCGCTGTGGCGCGTCTACCTGCTGCACGAGTGGTACCACCGCGACCCTCTCCTCGTGGCCGAGCGCTACGCCGACGGCTCGCGCGCGCCCATCATCCAGGGCCTCGAGGCCCCCGTCGAGCTTCGCTCCCTGAGCCTCATCATGGAGGAGGTCTACTCGCTGCTGCGCGGCGACCTGACCGACGACGACCTCGAATACGTGCTCAGCGAGGCCTCGCGGGCCATGCGCGTGCTCGCCGCCGGCGAGGCCGGGGCCCTGTGGATCGAAGACCCCGCCGACCCGCTCGCCCACCGCGTCACCATGCGCCACTCCGCCCTCCTGGTCACGGCCGACGAGCTCGACGTCGCCGCGCGCGAGGCGGCCGTCGGCACCCTCGACTGA
>CATYYP010000033.1 GCA_958415245.1 Schaalia odontolytica
CACTGGAGCAGGCAGTTGACGAGACGCTTCTCGGCTGCGGAGCAGTCCGAGATCATCTTCGTGAGGTTCGTGATCTGCTCGTTGACCGGGGAAACGAAGAAGGAACAGATCAGGCCGAAGGCGTTGCCGTTGACCTGGCCCTTCGTCGAGTTGGCGACGCCCACGCTCTCGTCGAGGGTCGACGCACAGTCACTCACCGTGGTCGCATGATCACGGATTACTTCTGTATTGACGCCAAGATCCGCGCTCATCGCTGACCCGCTCCGAGGGAACCAAGGTTCGAGGAAATAGTCTCGAGGTAGCCGCCGAGCGAGCCGCCATCCTCGCCGAACCGCTGGGTGGTCTGCATGCGCACGTAGTCACGCATGTTGCGACCGGCGTCGGCGTAGGCTTCCATGATCGAGTCCTCGAGTTCACGCGCGCTTCCCTGGAGCGCGTCATCATCGATCGACAGCTTCACGAGGCGACCGTCCGAGTCGATTTCGACCTCAACGTCGCCCTGAGCGTCGACGCCACGCGTCTTCGCTGTCTTGAGAATCTCGACGAGTTCGCGGGCGTTCTGGGCACGCTTTTCAGCGGCTTCCATCTGAGCCCGGATAGTCTGCCTTACTTCTTCGGGGGTGCTCCCCATTGTCTCTACCATACGGTTATCCTAACTGAGTTCCTTGGCGCACGTGCACCACTTCATGTAGCAAGACGGTAAGACCGCCTCTGTGGCGACCGGAAGTCACCAATACGTTCAGTATTTGCGAGTGATTGCTCGCTCATGGGAATCATTCACTGCGCGTGGTACCGGGGGCTCGTGCCGAGGTGAGCCGGGTAACCGGACGCGCCCGAACTCACCACCTTCTCATCGAGGCCCCGGTACACATACGTGTCGTCGTTGTAAATCGAGCTCGGGTTCACGAGTCCGTCGTAGTAATCGTCGATGTCATCAGGAGTCACGACGGAATCACCTTGCTTTTCTTCGAGGGGGTTCTCGTCCGGGTACCGCGAGGGATCAGACGCCAGCAAAGCCGCAGGATCAACCTCACCATAACCGGTCCGATCGTTCCATTTGCCGCCCGTCCCTCGGGCGGTGGCAACCAGCGCCTGCAAAATCTGATCCCCCGTAACCTCGTCATCAAAGTCGGACCATGCCAGAGCTAGCATGCCCGCAACCATAGGTGCAGAGTTCGAAGTACCCGCTGTTGTCACGATTTTATTGGTGCTGGCCTGACGCACAGCCATCTCTCCCACTGCGGCAATGGAAACCCCGTCACCGTAGTTCGAGTAATCAGCAAAGCGCCCATCAGTTTCAAGTGCCGCGACGCCAACGACTCCACCCCACGAGGCAATGGTATCGTCGGAATTACGCTCACCATCGTTCCCCATAGAAACGAGAACCGGCACACCCTCGACGACGGCGCGAGCGATCGCCCACCGCAACGACTCGCTATCCCTCGACACGTAGGTCGTCGAGATCGAGATGATGTCCACGCCGTCATTCAAGGCCTGCTCAATAAGCACGGATTGATCTGCATAGGCCGTTGAACGCACCCCCAGGTCACAGTCTCCGCCCGCTTCTCTCGTCGTCCCCGCCTGGACATAGCTGTAGAGCGTCGCACCAGGAGCGACACCGAAGTCCGGCGCAACCAGAAGCTGAGCCATAAATGTTGCGTGATCATTCGACTCCGCATCTGGCGTGACCTGACACGGGGACTTGTCTTGGATATCAGCCCCTTGCAGCTCGGGAATTGACGTATCGATGCGGCCATCGATGACAGCGATGACCACGCCTTCACCCGTGTATCCCTGATCGTGCAGTGAGGCCAACGAGTAGCGCGAATAGTACGCCTCATCCGCCGCTGTGACCTTGCGATCCACCGCCTCTGCGGGGGCAGCGGGAGCGACGGGCGAGAGCACGGCCGTCAGGGCCAGCGCGCAGGCCGAGGCCAGAACGGAGAGGGCACGCAGGCCTCGGGACCGACCGGCCGACCGCATCATTGTGTCTGTTCCTTTCATCGTGGCGTTTCAACATTCGCAAGGGCGTCGCGGGTCACTGCACGCTCATCCCTGGTAGTGGTAGAGCGGGCTCGTCCCCAGGTGGACCTCGTACCCCTGCCCTTCGGACAGAGCACTCTCCTCGTCGACGCCCCGGTATACGTACCAGTCGTCGTTCAGGACCTCGCGCGGGTTCGCCAGCCCGTAGTAGTAGTCGTAGAGGTCATCCCTATGGAAGGCGAAGCGACTACCCTTCTCGAGAAGCGGATTCTCCTCCGGGTACTGCGACGGATCGTCGGCCAGCAAAGCTGCCGGATTGATCTCACCGTAGCCGGTATATTCGTTCCACTGCCCATTCGTCCCCCACGCGGTAGCCTGCACGGCCTGGAGAACCTGGTCCACGTTTGCCCCACCGCCTGCAAAACGCTGCCAGGCGAGGGCCAGGAAACCCGCAACCATAGGGCCCGCAAATGAGGTGCCCCTCACCTCCTTGAGCTGATTGTCGATCGTTGACCTACCAACAACGACCCCCACAGCGGAAAGAGTAACCCCCTCCCCGTAGTTCGAATAGTCCGCGAAGTTACCACTTGTGTCGAGGGCGGAGACACCAATGACGCCTCCCCACATACCCAGCGAATTACCGGGATCGCGGGTTCGATCATTACCGGCACCAGCGACAATTGGCACCCCTGATAGAGCAGCCCGAGAAATAGCCCAGCGCATCCCCTGACTCTGGTCCCTGCCATAAGTGGAGGAGATCGCAATGATATCGGCACCGTCGTTGAGGGCCTGCTCGATGAGATAATCCAATCGGGCTCGCGCTCCCGGACGCGACCATCCC
The DNA here is from genome assembly GCA_958415245.1 of Schaalia odontolytica. Taxonomy (GTDB): domain Bacteria; phylum Actinomycetota; class Actinomycetes; order Actinomycetales; family Actinomycetaceae; genus Pauljensenia; species Pauljensenia odontolytica_D. The sequence goes on from CATYYP010000033.1 coordinate 2,825, forward strand.
AGAGCACAGTCATCGGTACTCTTCTGAGCGTCCAGAACCACCGTATAGTTATAGATCGTAGCCTTTGGCGCAATACCGAAGTCCGGAGAGACCAAGAGCTGCGCAATGAAGGTCGCGTGCTCGTCACTTGACTCATCAGGAAGCACCTCACACGGACTCTTTTCGACGATGTCCGCACCCTGCAGCTCAGGAATGGACGTATCGATACGGCCGTCGATGACCGCGATAATCACGCCCTCGCCCGTGTACCCCTGGGCATGCAGCGCGTCCAGGTTGTACCGCGAGTAGTACTCCTCATCCGAGACTCTCACCTTGCGATCCACCGCCTCCGCAGGGGCCGCGGGAGCGACGGGCGAGAGCACGGCCGTCAGGGCCAGCGCGCAGGCCGAGGCCAGAACGCTTAAGGCACGCAGGCCTCGGGATCGACCGATCGATCGCATCGTCTTGTCTGTTCCTTTCGTTCGGGCACTCAGGCACTCGGGCTCGCGGGAAAGCCGAGGCCCGTCACTGACTGTGGTACCGGGGGCTGGTGCCGATGTGGGTCGGGTAGCCGTGTTCGCGGCTGAGTGCAGCCTCTTCGTTCACGCCGCGGTAGACGTAGACATCATCATTACGAATCAGAATGGGGTTAACGACGCCGTCCATGTAGTCGATGACGTCATCCCTCGTAGGCAAAGACCTGTTGTCCTGCGGTACGCACGGATTCTCGTCCGTATACTGCGACGGGTCTGACCGGAGGAACGCGATCGGGTCGGCGGGGCCGTAGCCGGTGAACTTGTTCCACTCGTTTCCGCTTCTCCCCGTTGCAGCCAGAGCTTGAAGCATCTGCCCTGCGCTCACGTCCTCGTCAAAGTGCTGCCAGCCGAGCGCCAAAAAGCCGGCGATAATCGGGGTCGCGAAGGACGTTCCGTCAGCCTCCTCGACACGACCGGTCGACGTGTCACGCGTCAGGACTGTTCCCAGGGCGGTCGTCAGCAACCCGTTGCCCCAGTTCGTGTACTCCGTCAGGCTGCCGTCATGCAGCGTCGCTCCAATGCCACAGATTCCCGTCCAGATAGCCAGCGCGTCATCGGGGTCCTCGGTAGTCTCGTTGCCCATCGCGGCCACGACGATGACGCCCGAGGCCATGGCTCTGGCCATGGCCCATCGAAGGTCGATGGAATTATCGTCAAAGTTACTGGAGATCGTGATGATGTCGGCGCCGTCGTTGATCGCTTGCTCGATGAGGAGAGGCGTGTCGTTCTCTGCGTCACCCGTCCAGCCGGACAGCGTACAGTTCGACGCATCACCATGAAGGGGGAGTGTATAGGTGTAGAGCGTCGCGTCCGGCGCCACACCAAACTCGGGCGAGACCAGGATCTGCGCGACCGTGGTGCCGTGCGCCATATTCTCGGGGGCTGAGTCCTTGACGCAGGGCATCCGATCCTGAATGTTCGCGCCCCTGAGTTCAGGAATGTTCGGGTTGACCGCGCCATCCAGGACCGCGATGGTGACGCCCTTGCCCGTGATTCCCTGATCGTGGATGGACTTGAGCTTGTAGTACTTGTAGTAGTCCTGCTTGTCAGCGGTCACCGGCGGGTCGGCGGCGTAAGCCGGCGCAACGGGGGTGAGGCTCGCGCCGAGGCTGAGCGCGAGTGCGCTGGCGAGGACGCCCACGCTCTTCGCCCAGCGCCGCGACACCCAGGTGCTCACGCCAGGTCCTCTTCTGAGTCTTCGACCACGGCGGGCCTACCGCGCAGGTGGGAGAGGATCACGAGGCCTCCGATCAGCGACGCCCCGAGGACGGCGATCGCGGACACGATGTAGGCGCGGATCGTCAGGTTGTTATCGCGCGAGGTCAAGTCCGCCGAGGCTACGGCCTGTCGGGCGGGAGCGGGATGTTCTGCGGCGTTAGGGTGTTCGGGCCCGAACCTGGTGCCGATATCGGTGAAGGTGAGGGCGTCGAAGGGAGCGACGACACCCCAGCCGAGGGCGTCGGTGCGTTGATCGGGCGTGCCGCGCAGGGCGGTCACTTCGAGCCGGTATTTCCACATGTCGGGCCCCTCATCGGGGTAGGCCGAAGCCACGAGGGCCGCGAAGCCGCCCGCGTATGCGGTCGCGTAGGACGAGGACGGCAGGGGCTGGTCCCCCTCGTATCCGCCGACGAGGCAGTCGGCCTGATCGAACCAGGTCGTGAGGATGACGCCGGCGGGAACGGCGAGCTTGACGTGCGCGCCGTGCACCTGCTGGTCCGAGGCCGATCCGTCAGCGTTCGAGGCGGTCACGCCGAGCACGCCCGGGTAGGCGGCCGGGTAGACGACCTGATTCGCTTCCTGGCCCTGGTACACGTTGCCGGTCGAGGCCACGACGAGGGCCCGGCCGCGCACGGCGTTGACGGCTGCCTCCAGCTGGGGGTCCCCCTCGGGAGCAGATTGTGCGACGACGATAATCTGCGCGCCATGGTCGGCGGCCCACTGGATCCCGCGGCCGACCTTCGACATGAAGGTCTCTTCGCCTTCCTTGTGCGGGCGATTGTCCTGAAGCCCGGTGTCAACGCGCACCGGGAGGATCTTCGCCTCGGGGGCGACACCGACGAGGCCGGATCCCATCTCCTTGGGCAGCTCCTGCGCCGCGATCGCACCGGCGATGGCAGTGCCGTGTTCGCCGACGTCGACGCGCCCGTCGGTGTTTTCACCACTCAGGTCGATGCCGGGGAGCACGACGGGCCCGTCCGGGCCCTGGAAGTGCTGGTTGCCGGCCGCGACGCCCGAGTCGACGATCGCGACCGTCACGCCACGGCCTCGTGAGACCTCCCAGGCACGACGCACTCCGACGGCGTCGAAGATGGCGGGTGCTTGCTTGATGTACGAGGGCGAGTTTTGCGAGCATTCGCCGCCCTCGGACTCGCTCGCGGGCGTCGTCGCCGACGACGAGGGAGTCGCAGTCGGAGTCGGACGCACGCTCGGGGTCGGCACCGGGTCAGCGTGGGCGACGCCGGGACCGAACGCACCGGAGTCCTCAGGCGAGACGACGGGTGCGGCAATCGGCACGAGCACGAGTCCTGCGATCAGCGAGGCCCCGACGAGGCCTCGGCCCAGGAAGCGGGAACGCGTACGGCGGGCGCTCACTTGAGCCCCACTGAGGCGGCTGCAGCTTTCGGCGACATCTCGGAGCCCGGCGGGATGAGCTCACCCCACGCACGCGGGACCGACGCAGCCTCGGACGACTGCCACCCGAGGGCATTCATGGAGACGGACGGAACATCGCCAAGGGAATGGCGGAAGCCCATATCGGAGATGAAGACGTAGGATGCGGCCTCGCCACCACCGCCGGACGTGAGGGCGAGGAGGGCGCCAGATCCGCCCGCGACAGTGACGTTGCGCGTCGTGGACGGCCCCTTCGGGGACTGCAGAGATTCCGCATCGTAGGACGCTTCGATCGCGCGCTTCTCGGGCATGGTGACCAGGTCAAACGTCGGATTAGCGCGATCAGTGGTGTCCATCGCGGCGCACAGGACCGTCCGGCTGGCCGCATCGCGGCTCTCATTAAACCACTCGGGCGATTCAAAGTCCTCGACGTCAGGCCAATCGTCACCGACGAAGACAGCTTGGACGGGCTCGACGTACTTGAACATCTCGGTTGGGAACTTCTTCGAGGGCGGTGCGTCCTGATACAGGCGCGCCGCAGTCGAGTTGAAGACCACCAGATTCGAGTCGTCGATCACCAGGTAGGAGTTTTTGACCTGACCGGCGGAATCGACCTGATCAAGGACCATTCCGATGGTGATGCCCTCGTTCTTCAGGTCACCGGGCAGGTTCTTGGCCGGCTGCCCAGCGTTCTCGATGTCGTTGTAGCTCCAGGGACGCAGCGGCGTGCCCGAAGGGAAGAGGTCGAGCCACTCAGGTTCGACGGTGATCGGGTAGCTGGTGAGGTTCTGGAAGGACAGCGCCCAGTCACCCAGGCGGCTCACACTGGAGTCGATGTAGTACTTCTTGCCTTTTTCCCGATCGACGAAGTACTTGTCTCCACTGCCGGTCGCCTGAACGAGCGCGGATGTCGCCTGCTTCACCGGAAAATTCGCCGCAGGCAGTTCCTTGGCGATCCACGTGTGATAGCCGGACTCCATGTCGCAGGAGAGCCACTGCTTACTCAGCATGTCGGGTACTGGCACGTCATCGGGGACATCGGGCAGGCCGATCTGGGCGCCGCGCGGAATGTTCTCGAGTGACGACGCTGACGCCTGGATGGTCGTCAGCGTCGATTCGGGGCTGAGGAGCCTAGCGGTGGTCACGTTCGCGATCGGATGAAGAACACCATTCGCCCAGAAATAGCGGGCACCCGTCCCCTTCACGTCGATCAGCTGATACTGCGCCTCCCCGAGTTTCGGGTTCGGTGAAAAAACGCGCATGCCGATTCCCACCACGCTGAGAATAACGGCGACCACGAGCCCGAAAATAAGGGGGCGCACGGGCGAGGGCGTGTCGACCTCGCGCCCGTCGGGCGTGCCGGAGGTAAAGGCCGTGATCAGGCGGTTTCGATTAAAGCGCTGGGCTTCGAGGATGTCTTTACTCGACGGCATGGCTCAGCTCCACAGGTAGACGGCCAGGGGAAGCAGGACAAACAGCGACAGCACCGAGATCGTGTCGGCGATGCGCGTCAGGTGCGGGCGTGCACGAGGCCCGACGACGTTCGTGATGACGAGGACGAGGGCGGTCGCGATCGCCGACAGCGTCAGCCACGGCATGGTCCTCGGGTCCGCGTAGACACCGAGCACGGTGGCGACGAGGATCACAATGAGGCCGGTGAGAGCGCCGAGAAGCACCTCGACGCGAGCGCGGATGGAACGCGTCTGGAGAACGAGGGAGACCGCACCGAGCACGATGAGGGTCAGCGGCAGGGAGATCGACCGCGTTTCGGGTGCCGTCATCAGGGCGACGGCCAGGAAGAGAGCGGCGATTGCCCCGCCGGCGCGCAGAGCGACGACGAACACGAAGGAGGTGCTGACCTGGTCGGTGATGCCCTTCGCGGGAATCTGCTCAGTCGTGTCCGCGTCCAGGATGCGCACGGGGATGTGGGCCAGCGCGATCCAGGGCGCGACCTGGAGAAGCACAATCACGAGGGCAAAGAGGATGGCGGAGATGCCCGCCTGAGAGAGCTGACCGAGCCGAACCAGGAGGCCGGTGGCGGCCAAAACCGTACCGACGACGAGAGGGGCCGCGATAGAGATTCGGTACCGCTTGGGCAGCGCGAGAACGGCGAGGGAGCCGATCAGGAGGCCGAGGCCGGTCCACCCCCAGCCGGCGGTGTCCCAGTGGCTCTGGCTCAGGCGCAGAGCCGATGCGGCCGTCAGGAAGGGGACGGTGTGTGCCAGCGCGATGCCGCTTGCCTGCGGGTACTTCCGGGTCATCACGGCGGACGTCGCAGTCACGAGCAGCGCCGCGACGATGCCGATTGCGCCGGCAATGACGTTGTACCTCGTGACGGAGTGAGAATCGAGGGCGGTGAGGGCGTCCGGAGGAGTGGTGGCCAGGAGGAGGGCTGCGACGAAGACGAGGCCCGCCGCAGAGAGTGCAGCAAGAGTGCGAGCGTCGTCACGTGTCCAAGGAGTGGACACTCTTTCGACGACTTGACCGACCGCTTCGGTGAGGTCGTCATAGACCATATCGGCAGCGCCCTCACCCAGAGGCTCGAGCGTGAGCGCCGCGCCGGCGCGCACTCCCTGGGCAGACAGGGACTTGGATTGATCGAGCAGACGACCCGAGGCCGTGCGCACTGCATAGCCGTCATTCGTTGGCTGATCAGTGAAAGCGCCCACCGTTTCAACCATTCCAGGGAGCAGCTCCACCAGGGGGATCGACTGCGGAAGCGTCACGTCACTACGGTCAACGCCGTACGTGATCGTGAGCGGAATCAGCGCCACTCCTCGTGATGTTTTCGATGCCATTGGGTCCTCCCGAATGCCGCGTGATGGGGTTTTGGCTACACGACACAACCCTGTAAGTCTAGATTCTCGGTCAGGTTTTGTCATGATTTTTCCGTAACATCGAAAAAAATGATGAAAACATGGTTAGTATTCATGTGTCCCCATGCTCTCACGCATTCCGGCGAGAGAGTTCACTCATACAAATGGAGGTTCACATGGCAGACCAGAGGGCCGTAGAAGGTGCCCTAAGAGACGGTTACACAGCGGTCGGGCAGACCAAGGAAGCGATCGACGGCCACCTTCAGCGTCTTCGGGGCGACCTGGAAGCCGTCCGCAGCTCCTGGCAGGGCGAGGCGTCGGTGCAGTTCCAGTCGCTGATGGATCAGTGGGATGAGAACGCAAAAAAGGTTAACCAGGCTCTTCAGGATCTCGCTGATAACCTGAGCGCCACCGAATCGTCGATGGGAGACAACGAGTCCCAGACCAAGAACTCGTTCTCCCAGCTGCTCGGCGGCCTGTGAGAAATTAGATTAGGAGACTGACATGGATTTCCAGGTAAGTTACGGCGCTCTTGAGGCCGCTGCCACTGACATCAAAGGCGGTGCCAATAACCTGCAGCAGTGCCTCGACGACCTCGAGGGGACGCTGAACAAGCTGCGCTCGAATTGGGAAGGCAAGACACAGGAAGCCTACGACGCCGCTCAGCGTCAGTGGAACCAGGGCCTTGAGGGCCTGAAGGACGTGCTGACCCGCACCTCCGCCGCCGTTGATTCGGCTCGCGACAACTACCAGTCGACGGACCAGTCCAACGCTGCCCGCTTCTGAGAGCATGAGCGCCTAGCGCTACGGGAGGGGTCGCCCCATTGGGGCGGCCCTTTTCCGTACCCGCGAGCGCTCGGTTCCGCGCCACGGCATGGCGTTTCCGCACTCTCGAACGGCCAGCTGCATCTACTTGTTGCCCCACCACACACAAGAATTTTCCATTCGGTTAAATCGGGGTGGGAGTGAGCACATAGAAAACCGCCGCCGCCCCAATCGGGACGGCGGCGGTGACTATTCGAAGGATCAGCCAGGCGAGGAGATCAGTGCACCGAGTCGGCGTCGGCGTAGACGATCGTGGCCCTCCGGTCTCCCATGATGACCTCGGTACCGGCGGGCACCTCGACCGCCTGTCCGCCCGTCAGTTCCATGACGCGGCCATCGGGCGTGCGAATCTGCGTGCCGTTCGCGGAGAAGGAGTCTTCGATCCAGGCGCCGGTGGCCGTGGGCCCCAAACGCATGTGCGTGCGCGAGAGCGACATCGTTGCGTCGGGAACGACGACCGCACGCGAGCCCTCGACGGCTGCGGGTGCACGCCCAAGAGTCACCGGCATGTCGATGAGCTCGCGCTGCCCGGAGTCGAAGATGAGCCACAGGAGCTGCGTGCGCGGCGGCGTCGCTGGTGCGCCCCACTGGGACTGGCCGGCCCCACCCCACTGGGAGGTGCCGGAGCTCTGGGCGGCCTGCACGTCGCGGCGACTCGGCGGAGGTCCGGGCACACCCGATGCGGGGGCCACATACTGCCCTCCTGCGTTGTACGAGGCCTGGGCGGGCTGAGGGGGCACCTGCTGAGCGGGAGCTCCCCAGCTGGCCTGGGCGGGAACCTGCGCGGGCGCGGCAGGCGTCGACGAGGCGGGCACGCTGGGCACCGGAGGTACCGCGGGCACGGACGGTGTCGCGGGGCGCTGAGGCGCGGGGCGGTGAGTGTCCGGTGTTCCCTGGGGCGGCGCGAGGAGCGCCTCGAACTCGTTGGACTCGCGCGCGGCGGGCGCAGCGGGAGCCGAAGGCGCAGCGGACAGCCCGGGCGCAGCAGGCGCACTGGGTGCCGCCGGCATGGCGGGGGCCGCAGGCAGCGGGGAGACCGCCGGGGCCGCGGGAGCACTGTAGCCCGTCCCAAAGGGGTCGTTCACACGCTGACCGGGCGCGGAATAGTCCGGCGCCGAGGAGGGCACGGGCGTTAGCGGCGCAGCGGGAGCGTTCCACTGGTCAACCCCCGCATGCACGCTCTCAAAACCACTGGGGCCCATGTGCGGACGCTCGGAGCGCTCAACCTCACCGGGGCCCGCCGCGAGCGCCGCATGCTTGCGCAAGTCGACAAAGCGGGTACGGGTGGGGCCGCTCAGCCACGTACGCCCATCGTGGACCATCGCATACGAGGCGAGCAGGCCCACGACGGTGACCTGGAGGAGCACAGCGAGGGCCGTGTAGCCCAGCGCCGCGCCGAGCGACGGAGTCTGCGCGTCTTCCTCGTCGCGGATCATGCACACGCGCATGAG
>CATYYP010000034.1 GCA_958415245.1 Schaalia odontolytica
CTTTCGAGGGCATCATCCCCTGCGGCCTCACGGACGCCGACGTCACGTCCCTGTCGTGGGAAGGCATCCACACAACTGTCTCCGACGCCGCATCCGAACTTCTCCCGCGCATGGTGGAGCACATCTCCCCGTGCCTGGCGACCACTCCCACTTCCGTTTCCTATACGACGAGGTCAACGCTATGAGTACCCTGCCCGATCCCGAAGGACGCAAGCTCCTGCGCATCGAGGTGCGTAACTCGCAAACTCCGATCGAAAAGAAACCCGAGTGGATTCGCACGACCGCCAAGGCCGGCGAGAACTACCAGGACATGCGCTCACTGTCGCACGCCAAGGGCCTGCACACGGTGTGTGCTGAGGCCGGCTGCCCCAACATCTACGAGTGCTGGCAGGACCGCGAGGCGACCTTCCTGCTCGGCGGTGCCCTGTGCACGCGCCGCTGCGACTTCTGCGATATCGCGACGGGCCGTCCCACTGAGTACGACAAGGACGAGCCGCGTCGCATCGCTGAGTCCGTGCGAGACCTTGACCTGCGCTACGTGACGATCACGGGCGTAACCCGAGACGATCTGCCCGACGGTGCAGCGTGGCTCTACGCCGAAACCTGCCGCCTCATCCACGAGCTCAACCCGGGCACTGGCGTGGAGCTCCTCGTGGATGACTTCCGCGGTCAGGCCGAGTCAATCGACATGGTCATCGAGGCAGGCCCGCAGGTTTTCGCGCACAACCTCGAGACGGTGCCGCGCATCTTCAAGAAGATTCGCCCCGCCTTCAACTACGACCGCTCGCTCGCGATGATCAAGCGCGCCCACGACGGCGGCATGGTCACCAAGTCGAACCTGATTCTGGGCATGGGCGAGACGCGCGAGGAGATCAGCGCGGCTATGCGCGACCTGCACGCGTCGGGCTGCGACCTGCTGACCCTCACGCAGTACCTGCGCCCCTCTCCCCTGCACCACCCGATCGACCGCTGGGTCCACCCCGAGGAGTTCGTCGAGCTGGCAGCGGAGGCCGAGGAGCTGGGCTTCGCGGGCGTCATGGCAGGCCCCCTCGTGCGTTCTTCCTACCGCGCGGGCCTGCTGTGGGCAAAGGGCATGCGTGCCCGTGGCTTCGAGATCCCCGAGCAGCTGCGCCACATCGAGAACTCCGGGTCGACGCTGCAGGAGGCCGGCTCCGTCCTGGCGCGCCTGAAGGAGCGCTCGGAGCGTCACGCGGCGATGGCCGCGAAGGCTGCCTCGGCCTCGTGATCCCCGATTATTCGCCCGTGCGAGCGCTCCTCGCGGCGGCGCGTCGCCATCCGAACCGGCTGTCCCTGGTGGACGCGACGACCGGCGAGGAGTGGAGCGTGCGCGAGGCGGCAAACACCGTCGCTCGCCTCGCCGCTGCTTTCGACGCTGCTGGTATCGGCGAGGGAACGCGCATCGCGGTCATCGGGGCAAACTCGCCGTGGCACTACATCGTCCACGTGGCGGCCTCGTGGCTGCACGCGGTCACGGTTCCCCTGTCTCCGCGCATGCCGTCGGCTGCGCTCGCCTCGATGTGCGAGCAGGTCGGCGTCTCGTGGGTGTTTCTCGACGAGGCCTCGGCGCCTCACTCTCCCGCGCTAACCAACGTGGGCACACGGGTCGCGTCGTTTGCGGATCTGGCCGCCTGGGCGGATCGTGCCGCGCCCATCGAGAAGGCACCCGCGCGCTGCGAGACCGAGCTTGCCGCTATCTTGTTCACGTCGGGTTCCACGGGCACTCCTCGCCCCGTCGAGCTCACGCACGAGGTCATGTGGTGGGGATCGACGAATTTCCGCGAGGGCTTCGACTACGCACCGACGTCGTCGGTCGTGGGTGTGTGCGCGCCCGCAAGCCACATCGGAGGCTTCAACGGGACCTCCATGGACGTGTGGACGCACGGCGGAACCCTCGTGACGCTCGGTTTTCCGGGCTCCTTCGACGCGCGCGGCGTCATCGACGCGATCGAGCGCTACGGGATCACGATGATGTTCGCCGTGCCCGCGATCGTCCGTGCAATCCTCGACGAGCATGAGCGCGCCGGCGGCGATCTGTCGTCGTGGGTCCGTCCCCTCATCGGCGGCGACGCGATGACGGCGGACCTCGCGGATGCAATGCGAGCGGTCGGCCTGGCCCCCATTCACGTGTGGGGCATGACCGAGACCTCCGGTGCCGGCACGGTCGCAACCCCTGATTCCTTGGCACCAGCCGGATCGCTGGGGGTTCCTTTCCCCTACGTGGACCTGCGCGTCATGGCCAGCGACGAGCGTGAAGCCGCCGTCGATGAGATGGGCGAAATCTGGGTGCGCGGGCCCGGCGTCGTGAGCGGCGAGGAGTGGCTGCGCACCGGCGACCTGGCGACGCGAGACACGGACGGCTGGCTGCACATGGTGGGACGCGCCCACCGCATGATCAACACGGCCGGAGAGCTCGTCGCTCCCCCGACGGTCGAACGCGCCCTGCGCTCCCTCGACAGGGTATCGGATGCGCTCGTCGTGGGACTGCCGGATGGGCGCTGGGGGCAGATCGTCGCGGCGCTTATCGTGCCTTCTGTGCAGGGCCGGGCCCAGGCCTCGTCCATAAGTGCTGATTCACTATCCAATGCCCTGCGAGATTCCCTCGCTCCGTGGGAGAAGGTGCGTCGGGTCCTGGTCGTCGATGCGCTCCCGACCACAACGACGGGCAAGCCGGATCCGGTCGCAGCAGCACGCCTCTTCGACGCGTGAGGACAATGGGCCCGGGTGCGCCAGACCTCACAAAGTGCAAGCACCATATTTAGGTAAGATTAGCCTTGCTTAATTGAAGGAGAGTCTTATGTCCCGCCACCGCATTGTCATCATCGGTTCCGGCTTCGCAGGCCTGACGGCAGCTCGTCGACTGAAGAACGCCGACGCCGACATCACCATCCTGGCCCGCACATCACACCACCTCTTCCAGCCCCTGCTGTACCAGGTGGCCACGGGCATTCTCTCCGAGGGCGACATCGCCCCCACCACGCGCGAGATCCTGCGCGGCCAGAAGAACATCACCGTGCTGCAGGCCCTCGTCGAGGAGATCGACGTTGAGGCGCGCGTCGTCAAGTGGCGCAACCACAACAAGCACGAGCAGACCGAATACGACACGCTGATCGTCGCGGCGGGTGCGGGCCAGTCCTACTTCGGCAACGACCACTTTGCGGTCTTTGCGCCCGGCATGAAGACCATCGACGACGCGCTCGAGCTGCGCGCGCGCATTTTCGGCGCCTTCGAGCTGGCCGAGATCGAGACCGACCCGACTGCGGTCGAGAAGCTCCTGACCTTCGTCGTTGTGGGTGCCGGGCCGACCGGCGTGGAGATGGCCGGACAGATCCGCGAGCTCGCCTCCCACACGCTCAAGGGCGAGTTCCGCAACATCGACCCGACCAAGGCGCGCGTCATCCTGGTGGACGGCGCAGAGCACCCGCTCCCCCCGTTCGGCGAGGAGCTCGGCATCAAGACCGAAGAGGCCCTGGCCAAGCTTGGCGTCGAGATGAAGATGAACGCCTTCGTCACCGGCGTGGACTCCGAGGGCGTGACCCTCAAGTACAAGTCGGGCGAGGAAGAGCGGATCGAGTCCGTCTGCAAGGTCTGGGCTGCCGGCGTCGCCGCGAGCCCGCTGGGCCGCGCGCTGGGCGAAGCCACGGGCGCCGAGGTGGACCGCGCGGGACGCGTCACCGTCAACAAGGACCTCACCCTGCCGGGCCACCCCGAGATCTTTGTGCTCGGCGACATGATGGCCTTCCCGGGCGTCCCCGGCGTCGCACAGGGCGCGATCCAGTCCGCGCGCTTCGCCGCCGACACGATCGCCGCTCGCCTAGCGGGCCGCACCCCAAAGGCCACCGAGTTCGTCTACAACGACAAGGGCTCGATGGCGACCATCTCTCGCTTCCAGGCCGTCGTGAAGATGGGCAACAGGAAGCTGACCGGCTTCGTCGCGTGGGTTGCGTGGTGCTTCCTGCACTTGCTGTACATCGTCGGCTTCAAGTCCCAGGTGGGCACGCTGGTGAGCTGGTTCTTCAGCTTCCTGTCCGGCGCACGCCCCCAGCGCACGACCACCAACCAGCAGCTGGTGGGCCGCCTCGCCCTCGAGCAGCTCGGCGCTGGCGCATCCGGCAAGCTTGTCGTTGGTGAAGACGTCGCCGAGGAGCGCGAGCAGGAGGACTGACGCACGTCGCGGACACTGCTCCAAGCAAACACTGAGGGGCCGGAAGCAAAAGCTTCCGGCCCCTACCGTTTGTGGGCCCTACCGGGCTCGAACCGATGACCTTCTGGGTGTAAACCAGACGCTCTAGCCAACTGAGCTAAAGGCCCCACGCATGCGCCAATCTACCAGAAGCGACGCGTACGGTCACGTTCGAGACCGAGCGTCACAGCACAGAACAGCGCTGGGCCGCCCAGGCCTCGTCGAAAAACTAGCGGCGCGAACGCGGACGCGCGGTCAGGCGCACGCCCGCCCAGTTGTCCCCGAGCGCCGTCGATGTCGTCGCGTGCAGGCCCGCGATCTCCGCGGCCTCCTCCACGTCGCCAACCCGCACGGAGTTGGGGCGGCCCGGCTTGGGGATCAGTACCCAGATCAGCCCGCCGTCGTCCAGGTTCGACATCGCGTCCACGAGCACGTCCGCGAGGTCCTCTTCCTCGGCGTCGTCCGCGCGCCACCAGACGATCGCGCCATCCACGACGTCGGCGTAGTCGACGTCAACGAGCGGATGCCCCGTCTCCCCTTCAATCGCTTCGCGCACGGCCTGATCCACGTCATCATCGACGTAGAACTCCTGCACGATCGCATCGGACGCAAAACCCAGGCTCACTGCCATTACGCAGCACCGCCCATCAACGAGCTGGCGCTCAGTGTCATATCAACGTTCACGCCTTCATCCTAGGGCATTGGAGCTACTGGAATGCAAGGGATGGACCACGATAAAAGACCCCTACGAGCACTCTCCCACCTGAGCTGGGCAATTACCCGACGGTAAGCGACCTCGGTTCGGTGATACGCACGTCATACTGATTATCCAAGGCAAACACTCGCAAAGACACCCCAATAGTGGGACAATGGTCCCGATATGTGCGGTGTCGCTAGAGGACACCGCTCACGCACGCTGCGCAAGCAGCACCGAGTCAAGCGAGAAGGTACACCGTGAGCCAACTCCACGAGTCCCACCCCGTCGTCAACGGCCTGATTCCTCAGGTTCCCGACAACGACCCCCAGGAGACCGCCGAATGGGTTGAGTCCCTGTCCGGGCTCATCAACGAAAAGGGCGGCCCCCGCGCACGCTACATCCTGCTGCACATGCTGGACGAAGCGCGCCGCAACGGCGTTCAGCTCCCCCAGGAATACACGACGCCCTACGTCAACACCATCCCCGTTGACCAGGAGCCGTACTTCCCCGGCGACGAAGCCATGGAGCGCGAATACCGCCGCTGGATCCGTTGGAACGCCGCCGTCCAGGTGACGCGCGCCCAGCGCCCCGGCGTCAAGGTGGGCGGACACATCTCGTCCTACGCCTCGGTTGCCACCCTCTACGAGGTCGGCCTCAACCACTTCTTCCGTGGCAAGGACCACCCCGGCGGCGGCGACCATGTGTTCTTCCAGGGTCACGCCTCCCCCGGCCCCTACGCCCGCGCGTTCCTGGAGGGTCGTCTCTCCGAAGAGGAGATGGACGGCTTCCGTCAGCAGGTCTCCACGGAGCACGGCCTGCCCTCGTACCCGCACCCGCGCCAGCTCGATCACTTCTGGGAGTTCCCCACGGTCTCGCTCGGCCTGGGTCCCGCCGAGGCCATCTACCAGGCCTGGTTCGACCGCTACCTGCACATGAACGGCATCAAGGACACGTCGCAGCAGCACACGTGGGCCTTCATCGGCGACGGTGAGATGGACGAGCCCGAGTCCCGCGGCATGCTCCAGCTCGCCGCTCAGCAGCGCCTGGACAACCTGACCTTCGTCATCAACTGTAACCTGCAGCGTCTCGACGGCCCGGTGCGCGGCAACGGCAAGATTATCCAGGAGCTCGAGGCGTTCTTCAAGGGCGCCGGCTGGAACGTCATCAAGGTCATCTGGGGCCGCGGCTGGGACCAGCTGCTGGCCGCCGACAAGGACGACGCCCTCGTCCACGTCATGAACGAGACCCTGGACGGCGACTACCAGACCTTCCGCGCGAACGACGGCGCCTACGTGCGTGAGCACTTCTTCGGCCGCGACCCGCGCACCAAGGAAATGGTCAAGAACTGGACCGACGAGCAGCTTTGGGAGCTCAAGCGCGGCGGCCACGACTACCGCAAGGTCTACGCCGCCTACAAGGCCGCCATGGACCACACCGGCCAGCCCACGGTCGTCCTCGCGCACACCATTAAGGGCTACGCGCTGGGCACGCACTTCGCGGGTCGTAACTCGACGCACCAGATGAAGAAGCTGACGCTCGAGGACGCCAAGCAGCTGCGCGATCGCCTGCAGATCCCGATCACTGACGAGGAACTTGAGCGCGATCCCTACATGCCCCCGTACTACATGCCGCCGGCCGATCACCCGGCCCTGCAGTACATGAAGGAGCGCCGCGAGATCCTCGGCGGTTGGGTGCCCGAGCGCCGCGCCGACCGTCAGCCGAAGCTCCCCGCCCTGCCCACGCGTCCCTTCGAGGCGCTGTCCAAGGGCTCCGGCAAGCTTGAGGTCGCCACGACCATGGCTCTCGTGCGTCTCATCAAGGACCTGCTCAAGGACAAGGAGGTCGGCAAGTACTTCGTGCCGATCATCCCCGACGAGGCCCGCACCTTCGGTCTGGACGCGATCTTCCCCTCGGCGAAGATCTTCAACACGACCGGCCAGTCCTACACGCCCGTCGACGCCGACATGATGCTGTCCTACCGTGAGTCCGAGCAGGGCCGCATCCTGCACACGGGCATTACCGAGGCCGGCTCGTCCGCTGCCTTCCAGGTTGTCGGCACGGCGTACGCCACGCACGACCTGCCGATGGTGCCGATCTACATCTTCTACTCGATGTTCGGCTTCCAGCGCACCGGCGACCAGTTCTGGGCCGCGGGCGACCAGCTGACCAAGGGCTTCGTCATCGGCGCGACTGCGGGTCGAACGACGCTCGCGGGTGAGGGCCTGCAGCACATGGATGGCCACTCGCAGGTCCTGGCAGCCACGAACCACGCGTTCGTGTCCTACGATCCGGCCTACGCGTACGAGATCCGCCACATCATGGCGGACGGCCTGCAGCGTATGTACGGCGACGCGGACGGCCGCGATCCGAACGTCATGTACTACATCACCGTCTACAACGAGCCGATCCACCAGCCGGCCGAGCCGGAGAACGTGGACATCGAGGGCATCATCAAGGGTATTTACAACCTCGATGAGCACCAGAACTTCGGTGGCCCCAAGGCTCAGCTGCTCGCCTCCGGTGTGGGCGTGCCGTGGGCGCGCGAGGCCCGCGAGCTGCTGGCCCGCGACTGGGGCGTGGATGCCGCCGTGTGGTCGGTGACCTCGTGGAACGAGCTGCGTCGTGACGGCCTGGATGCCGAGGAGCACAACTTCCTGCACCCGTCCGAGCCCCGCCGCACGCCCTACGTGTCGACGAAGCTCGCGGGTCGCGAGGGTCCGTTTGTGGCTTCCTCCGACTTCGACCGTATGCTGCCCGACCAGATCCGTCAGTGGATCCCCGGCGACTACCATGTGCTCGGCGCGGATGGCTTCGGCTTCTCCGACACCCGTCGCGCTGCCCGTCGCTGGTACCACATCGACGCCGAGTCGATGGTCGTGCGCACGCTGGCCGCCCTGGCCGACAAGGGTCAGGTTGACCCGTCCGTCGTCCAGCAGGCGATCGAGAAGTACGACCTGTTCAACTACTCGATCCAGGGCAACGACCACGCTGGCGAGGAGTGATCGTCGCTAGGCCCGCGCTCCTCCATCGCGGTGCCCAGCGGTCATGAGAACGAGGCCGGGGATCCCCACGCGGGGTCCCCGGCCTCGTCGTTTGGGCCAAGCAATGGGATCAGCACTGCCTGCCCGCCGTTTCCGGCAGACAATAGACCCATGCACGTTCCCTACGAAACCGAGAAGTTCTACTACGGCTTTCCCGTCTACATCCTGGCCTACCCGGACGAGGCCGTCGGCGTCGGCATCACGACGGGTTCCTCCTCATACTCGCTGGGGCAGATGGTCATGATCGGCTGCGACTCCACCACGCATGCTGCCCGCGCGATCAAGCGCTCCAGCGTATGCTCCCTCAATCTGTTCGGCGCCGAAGCCATGGGTCTTTTCGAGTACGCGGGAACAGTCTCGGGCGGCGATAAGCTCCGCGACGCGCACGTGCCTTCGAGCGATCACGACGGTATCCCTGTGCTCGACAGCTCCCAGATGAGCCTGCTGTGCCGTGTCCTGGAGGCCACGGATGACGGCATTTACACGCACTTCCGCTGCGAGATAACTCAGCGCCTAGTCGACTCCGCGCTGATCGATGATCGCGGTCGCTTCCGCTACGAGGACCTGCACACCGTCGAGTACGTGGGCGACGCGCGCAGGCGCATCTACCGCTACTTTTCGGACCGTGTGGAGCGTTTCGGTACCTTCGTTCGTTCATTCAAAGAATCGCTCCTCCCCTAGCTCCGTCACGTACCAACAACAAAGGCCGGGGACCCACGCAGGATCCCCGGCCTCGTCTGTACGTAGAGGCTACTCAGCTCTCGTCGGTGCCCGCGTACTTCGGGTGCGCGAGGTTCTCGGGCGAGAGGATGCGCTCGACCTCTTCCTCCGAGAGGAGCTCCATCTCGTGGATGACCTCGCGGACGGTCTTGCCTTCAGCGGCGGCGCGCTTACCGACGACGTCGCCCAGGTGGTGACCGATCACGTCATTGAAGTAGGTGACGATACCGATGGAGTTCTCGACGTAGTGACGACACACGTCGGGGTTCGCGGTGATGCCGGTGATGCAGCGTTCGCGCAGCGTATCGCAGGCATTCACGAGGAGGTTGATGGACTCGATGAGCGCCTGCGCGATGACGGGCTCCATGACGTTGAGCTGAAGCTGGCCCGCCTCGGCCGCCATGGTGACGGTCTGGTCGTTGCCGATGACCTTGAAGCAGACCTGGTTCACGACCTCGGGGATGACAGGGTTGACCTTGGCCGGCATAATCGACGAACCCGCAGCCATCTTCGGCAGATTGATTTCGTTGAGGCCGGCGCGCGGACCGGAAGCCAGGAGGCGCAGGTCGTTGCAGATCTTGGACAGCTTGACGGCGCTGCGCTTAATCGTGGCGTGCATGGACACGTACGCACCCGTATCCGACGTCGCTTCGAGGAGGTTCGGCGAGCCGACGACGCGGGCGCCCGTGATGCGGCGCAGGTGACGCACGACGACCTGCTGGTAGCCGTCCGGGGTGTTCAGGCCGGTGCCGATCGCAGTCGCGCCGAGGTTCGTCTCCAGGAGCAGTTCGGCGTTGTTGACGAGGCGCTCGTCCTCCTCGCGCAGCGTGTGCGCAAAGGCCGAGAACTCGCTGCCCAGGGACATCGGGACGGCGTCCTGCAGCTGCGTGCGGCCCATCGTCAGGATGTGGCGGAACTCGGCGCCCTTCTCGTCGAAGGAGTCGGCGAGTTCGTCGATAGCCTTGCGCAGGCGATTCACCTTGCGCCACAGGGCGATGCGGAAGGCCGTCGGGTAGGCGTCGTTCGTCGACTGGGAGCGGTTGACGTGATCGTTGGGGTTGATGATGTCGTAGCGGCCCTTCTCCTCCCCCAGGATCTCGAGCGCCAGGTTCGCAATGACCTCGTTCGCGTTCATGTTGACGGAGGTGCCGGCACCGCCCTGGAACTGGTCGACGGGGAACTGGTCCATGCAGCGGCCGTTCTCGATGATCTCGTCGCACGCAGCGATGATCGCTTCGGCCTTGGCGGGCTTCATCGCCTTCAGCTGCATGTTCGCCATGGCGCACGCCTTCTTCACCTGCGCGAACGCGCGGATGAGTTCGGGTGCTTCATTGATGGTGCGACCCGAGATCTGATAGTTCTCGATTGCTCGCAGCGTATGAATGCCCCAGTACGCGTCCTCGGGTACTTCGCGGGTGCCGAGCAGATCTTCTTCGGTGCGGGTCAACGTTGTTCCTTCCGTCTGTTCGCTAGCCGGTTCATTCCGGCAGGTGCGCCTCCATGGTAGGCCCTGTAGGCCCGAAATTCCGGTACTTTACGAACATTGGAAGCGTCGTTGAAGCTCCGCTGGCACGGCCTTTCGCTAGTGATTGGACGCGGCGTCAGAAACTGCGCCAAGCAGGTCCGCGAGCGTCACCCACTGCTCAATCTGAGAGTCGTTAAGCGTCACCTTCGCCTCGCGCTCCACGCGTGCGACGACGGCGTAGAGGGACACGTCGTCCATGTCGAGATCGCCGCGCAGCGTCAGCTCCCCGCGCGCACCGGCGGGATCGAGCTCCGCCTCGTCAAGCACGGCCTCCATCGCGGCCTCGCGGGCGCGGTCCTGGGCGGTCTCAGCAGCGCTCTCGGACGAGGCAGGGGCCGCGTCGGGCGCGTTGTCGGACGCATCGGGGTCGACCAGCTGCGCTAAGCCTGCACGCAGCTGGTCACCGAGCAGATCGGCGATGGAGCCCATCAGCCAACCCGATTGTTGAGCCAACGCACGGGCGCACCGGCACCGGCGTGGCGGAAGGACTCAAGTTCGTCATCCCATGCCTGGCCGAGAGCCAGGTCGAGACCCTCGCGCAGCTCCTCGTACGTCGTGGCGGACTCCAGGGCCGCACGGATGCGGTCCTCGGGCACAACGACGTTGCCGATGGTGTCCATCTG
>CATYYP010000035.1 GCA_958415245.1 Schaalia odontolytica
CCGACGATCCACCCGTCGGAGGCACGCAGGATGAGGTGCTGCTGTTTAAATTTCTTGGTGATGCGGCAATAGGGTATGCCCTCCGAATCCTCCAGCGTGGCGGGCCCGCACGCCTCCTCGATGGCGTCCAGGCCGACACGCTCTCCGGTTTCCAGGTTGAGGAAGCCCGTAAGCTCGTCGAGCGTATATCCCATGGCCGGGCCGGCCGACGATGGCTCCCACGCGCGTAGGGGCACCCAGCCCTCCAGTGGGGTGACGGAGTCGGGGAAGGAGCCGGTGGAGGCATCGAAGTCCCACACGTGGGTCCCGGTCTTGTCCCAGGCCTGGCAGGGAGCGGACGAGGGGGTGGGGCAGTACAGGCGAACCGGTCCGATCGGCCCAGTGCTCGGTCCCTCTCCCGAGGGATGCTGATAGGGGGAGCCACTTAGATTAATGCCCGGGGTCGGCCAGCCCGAGCGCGTCGATCCGTCAGCGGTCGACACCAGGGTGTTGCCCACGAGCAGATCATCGCCCCACCAGTTCACCCCTTCCTCGTCGTCGACGTTGGTGCGCCACAGCTCGCGCGGGGTGGAATAGGAGGGGTCGAAGGCGACGACGCTGCGCTGAGCCCCCTTATACCCGACCAGATAGATGTATTCGTCACCGACGCGGAAGTAGTCGATGCGGTCCAGGCCCGCATCCGCCGCGTCGATCTGCCATGCCAAACGCACGCCGTTGACGAAGTTCCCGGAGAGGAAGCCGGTGTCCTGGGCGCTGCCGTGGTAGCCCCACGAGCCATTTGCTGACTGGACGACGGCGAGGGCGCACAGGATTGATGTGGTGACTATCCACAGGCGTGCGCCGTGGGTAAACGGGCAGATGATCTTGTACCAGAGGCGGGTGATGGCCCCGGCTTCGACGTAGGCGTCTTCGTCTGGGAATCTCATGGACCCGATCGTAACCGCATCCGGTAGTAACCGGGTAATTTTGCAGCCGTAGGACGACAGACGAGGCCGGGGCTGGGTTGTGTGTCCCGGCCCCGGCCTCGTGAATCAGCCTTGGTCAGCCCGCGCGCTTCGGCGTGATGCCCATGAGGACCGTGTTCGGGTGGGGGTAACCACCGAGGTACCGCAGGAAGACGTTGCGCTCCGGGACGGGTGTCGCGATGAGTAGGTCATCGTAGAAGGGCTGTGCGGATCTTGCTCCGACCTGCGAGAGGGAGGCAACTTGCTTGCCGGAACGCGTGAAGTGGAGAGTCGGAATGTCGTCCTTGTCGAAATCCTTCACGACACTTTTCTTTGGGACGCTGAGGATCAGCGAACCATCGGTTGAGAAGAATGATCCTTGTTCGTACGCCGTGTAGGTGGGTGTTCCGTCCTCGTCGGGGGCTAAGAACGCCCTGCCGTTGAGGGCGTAGATGCTGCTGTCGGGTCTGTTACTTTCAGCTCCGTAGCACGTGGGGGTCCAGCCGTGCCCCGTACGTAGGGCTGTGAGGGACTGTTCGGTTGTCGGGCGAACGGTATACCCATCGGCATTCACGCATGTGGTGGTGATGAATGTCCTCCACGATAGTGAGTTGGTGGTTAGTGTCATCATCTCGCGGAGGCTGCCGTCTGGGTTCAAGACGGCGATGTCACCGTCTTCAAATTCAAACTGCGCATAAATCATCCCATTGACGAGCCAGCCGTCGCTTGTCGCGTAGATGTTGCTTGTTGCGTCGATGCTGTCGATGGAGAGGTAACCGGAAAAGGCCACGCCGAGATCCGTGACGGATCCGTCGGTAAGGCTGAGGAATGAATCGAGGTACGGATGATCGTTGTCGTAATGCCAAACGATGAGATGGCTGTTGGCTGTAGAAATAACGGTTGGGTGAACCGTCTGCCCATCGGCGTTCCTTGTGAGCGCGTAGTTCCAGGCTTGGGTGCCGTCCTTGTGCCACCCCGTGCACGAGGGTTCCTCGTCTCGACCGCCTGTCGTTGAGTTGTAGATAGACGTACAGGTGACCACGACGGGCCAGGTGACAGGAATGAAGCCTGCAACGGCGCCCCACGATGGGTGCGACGGGGACAAGACAACACGTGGGGAACCGGGATCATGGTCGTACCCGACAGTGGTGGGCAGGGGAGTATCCCAGGTCGCGGTGACTGTGCCATCGGATGCCCGAATAGTTTCACCGCCCGCAATGATCGAGTCGTCCCATGTGAAGAACGTGTCACTCTCAGAGTTGAACTCGTGGCGCCACAGAACGGTAGGAGTGGAACCGCTCGGATCGATGCCGATGAGCGTCCCGGAGAACGTTGTCGCACCTTTCGACGACCCATCTTTCTTGCCGGTGACCGCGACCAACACCCCATCGACCCTCGTGGTGGCCACGACCGGCCCATCGACGCCCAGGTCCTTGCTCGTCATCTCCCAGGCGACGGAGAACCCGGAGGAGAAATCGGTGGAGATGGCCTGCGAAGGGTGCGCGCGACCGGAGTAACCGGTGGGGAGGTGGATCAGCCATGACAGGGCGACCCCGAGACCGGAAATGAGAATAGTGACGAGTAGTTTTCTCGTGCGGATAAAACCAAGCACGGAAACAAGGAATTTGCGCGCACTATCCGGGGCAGTCATCGAACGCTCCTCATCGGTCCGGGGGCTGGGGTCAGGCCGACGATACGGTCGCCGGAGGAAGGAGTCAGGCCAAGCAAGCGCTTGTACCACGGTGATGTCTCAGGGGATATGCGGGCGACGACGAGATCATCGAAGAGGGCTGTACCGGATGAAACGCGCAGGGTTCGCCATCCGGGGACGGCAGCATCCTTAAGCCGGTAGTCGTCCTGGCCAGGTGTTGTCCAGTTGCGTTGAGCGATCGCCGAGTCAACCAGGAGTGGCGTGTAGTAATCCTTGACGTCACGCGTGGACTCGGGGATCAATGCCACCGATGCGTCACGGCTATAGACAATGCCCCGCGCCCACGTGCGAGCGTCCACATCGTCATCGAAAACTCGACGATTAGTGACGATCTCCTGGTTGTCGTTGATGATGACCGAGGCCATGACCGAGCCAGGCGACGTGTAGACCACCGCGCTCGAAGCCTCCCACGTGTGGTCGCCCGTGGCGGCGAAGTGGAGTAGGTCCTCAGTGGTGGGCAGTTCGGAATCGTCCGTCACGTGGACGTTCAGGAAAGAGATGCGTTCCATTGCCTCGACCGACAGAGTGCCCACCCTCGGATTCGATCCGTCAGGGGCGACGGCGGCAACGTAGTACTCTCTACCGCCAATTCCGCTACTGATGATCCAGCCATCCCTGCCGCGAATGATGGGTAGCTGGAATACGTTTGGATCGACCAAGCGACACGTTGTCGTACCGTCGTGATTCTCCTTGACGGCGGAACCGCACGCCTCCTCGATGGCGTCGATCCCCGTGCGTTCGCCCGTCTCCAGGTTCAGAAATCCGGCCAGCCCATACGTCGTGTCTCGAAGACTTTTGTCCGTCGACTTGTCTGTTCCCACCAGCGGCACCCAGCCGTTCACCGGGGCAACTGCGTCAGGGATCGTATCCGAGGAGGCGTCGAAATCCCAGACGTGTGTCGCGGTCTTGTCCCAGGCCTCGCACCGTCCGGTGGAGCGATCAGGGCAGTACAGGCGGATCGGGCCAATGGGGGCGCTTGACCATCCCTGGGAACTCGGTCGCGTGTACGCGTTTGTCCCCAGCGTGGTTCCCGTTGACGGCCACCCGGTGGTGATGGTCCCGTCGGCGGTTGAGATGAGGGTGTTGCCGACGAGGAGGTCCCCGTCCCACCAGTGCACGCCGGGTTCGTCGTCGGCGTCGACGCGCCACAGCTCGCGCGGGCTGGAGTACGAGGCATCGTAGCCGATTGCGACCCGCTGGCTTCCTTTGTAGCCCA
This sequence comes from Schaalia odontolytica, assembly GCA_958415245.1. Lineage (GTDB taxonomy): Bacteria > Actinomycetota > Actinomycetes > Actinomycetales > Actinomycetaceae > Pauljensenia > Pauljensenia odontolytica_D. The sequence goes on from CATYYP010000035.1 coordinate 3,872, forward strand.
CCAGGAAGAGGTAGCCGTCGCGTGCGATGTACGTGTTGATCATGTCCAAATCGGCATCGTTTGCATCGATTTGCCAAGCTAGGCGCACACCGTTGACGTAGTCGCCAGAAAGAAAGCCAGTGTCCTTGGCGTTGCCGTGGTAGCCCCACGACCCGTTCGCGGAATGCATGACGGCGAGCGCGCAGATGATGCTGGTGATCGCCATCCACAGTCGTGCTCCGTGGGTGTGTGGGGTAATGATCTTGTACCAGAGGCGCTTGTATCGCCCCGCCCACAGGTAGTCTTCATCGTCTGGGAATCGCATGGTTCGATCGTAACCGCTCGTCATGGTTCCCGCGTCAACACGAACGGCCTGGGACACGCCACGAGGCCGGAGCTTCCCCCTATGTAATAGGTACCGCCGCGTGCGCCCTCCGATGCGTCGCTCGGGCGCGCCCGCGCGCGAGAATCCGCCACGGCCTCGTGAATGTCAAACCCGAGCGGCGTGAGACGCGCGGAAGCGGTCCCGGTACCCAGATGTGGGTGGGACGCGGTAAGGTCCATCCCAGATGCCTCGATGCGTGCGCTCGCCGACGAGGTGCTACAAATACTGGGGAAGCGACGGAAGGGACCGGCAATGTCAGCGACGAAGCTCGTGATCGTGGAGTCTCCTGCGAAGGCAGCCACCATCGAGGGATACCTGGGTCCCGACTACCACGTGACCGCCTCGATCGGCCACATCCGCGACCTCCCGCAGCCCTCCGAGCTGCCCAAGGACATGAAGAAGGGGCCGTTCGGCCGCTTCGCCGTCAACGTGGATGATGGCTTTAAGCCCTACTACGTGGTGAACCCGGACAAGAAGAAAAAGGTCACCGAACTCAAGAAGCTCCTCAAGGAGTCCGACGAACTCTATCTGGCAACTGATGAGGACCGCGAGGGTGAGGCCATCGCGTGGCACCTCCTGCAGGTTTTGAAGCCGAAGGTTCCCGTGCGCCGCATGGTGTTCCACGAAATTACGAAGGAAGCGATCCAGCGCGCCCTGGAGAACACGCGCGACCTGGACACCGACCTCGTGGACGCGCAGGAGACCCGCCGCATCCTCGACCGCCTCTACGGCTACGAGGTGTCGCCCCTCCTGTGGCGCAAGATCCGCCCCTCCCTGTCGGCGGGGCGCGTGCAGTCGGTGGCCACGCGCCTCGTGGTCGCCAAGGAACGCGACCGCATGGCGCACGTGAGCGCCCAGTACTGGTCGATCGACACGGCGTTTACGTCGGCGGGCCAGGCTTTCGGCGCGCGCGTCTCCTCCGTGGACGGCCACTCGATTGCGACCGGCTCCGACTTCAGCGAGAAGGGCGAGCTGAGCGCGAAGGCGGCCAAGGCCGGCGTCCTCCACCTGGACGAGGCCACGGCCCGCGCCTACGCCCGCGCGCTGTCGGACGCCCCGGCCTCGGTCATCGACTCGGTGACCCGTAAGCCCTACCGCCGCCGCCCGGCCGCCCCCTTCACGACGTCGACCCTCCAGCAGGAGGCCTCGCGCAAGTTGCACTGGAACGCGTCCTCGACGATGCGCACCGCCCAGTCCCTGTACGAGTCCGGTTACATCACCTACATGCGTACCGACTCCACGGCGCTGTCCAGCCAGGCGATCCACGCCGCCCGCGAGCAAGCTACCCAGCTCTACGGGGCCGAGGCCGTGGCCGAGTCTCCGCGCCTGTACGGCACCACTTCGAAGGGCGCGCAGGAGGCGCACGAGGCGATCCGTCCCGCCGGCGATCACTTCCGCACGCCGGGCGAGGTGGCCGGTTCCCTGTCGAAGCAGCAGCTGGCCCTGTACGACCTGATCTGGAAGCGCACGGTTGCCTCGCAGATGGCCGACGCTCTCGGCTACACGGCGACGATCCGCGTGCTCACCGGCATCGAGGTCGACGGCAAGCGTCACGACGTGATCTCCTCGGCCTCGGGCACGGTCATCACCTCCCCGGGCTTCCGCCTGGCCTACCAGGAGGGCCGCGACCAGGGGCGCTACGATGCGGAAAAGAACGACGCGGAGAAGACCCTGCCGGACGTTGCCGAGGGTGATCCCGCGACGCTGACCGAGGCCACCCCCGACGGCCACGAGACCCAGCCCCCGGGCCGCTACACGGAGGCCACGCTCGTCAAGACCATGGAGGAGCTCGGCATCGGCCGTCCCTCCACCTACGCGGCCACCATCCAGACGATCGGGGACCGCGGGTACGTGACGCACCGCGGCCAGTACCTGGTGCCCACGTGGCTGGCCTTCTCCGTGACGCGCCTGCTCGAGGAGAACCTGGCGAACCTGGTCGACTATGACTTCACGGCCTCGATGGAGGGCGACCTGGACCGTATCGCTGCGGGTGAGGAGAACGGCACGGAGTTCCTGACCGGCTTCTTCTTCGGCCCCGACGGCACGGGTGAGAACGGCGGCCTGCGCCACGACGTCGCCTCCCTGGGTGACGACATCGACGCGCGCGCCGTCAACTCGATCGACCTGGGCCGCGGCGTGACGCTGCGCGTGGGTCGCTACGGCCCCTACATGGAAAAGGCCGACGGGACGCGCGCGAACGTGCCGCCGGAGGTCGCTCCTGACGAGCTGACGGACGAGCTGATCGATCAGCTCTTCTCCCGCGCCGCCGACGACGGCCGCGAGCTGGGCGTCGACCCTGCGACCGGTCACACGATCATCGTCAAGGATGGCCGCTACGGCCCCTACGTCACCGAGGTCCTGCCCGAGGCAGCCGAGGGCAGCGAGGAAGGGGTGAAGAAGACGAAGAAGGCGGCAGCCAAGCCTCGCACCGCCTCGCTGTTCAAGACCATGGACATCGCGACCGTCACCCTCGAGGACGCCCTGTCGCTGCTGTCCCTGCCGCGCGAGGTGGGCACGGACCCGGCCTCGGGCGAGGTCATCACTGCGCAGAACGGCCGCTACGGCCCCTATCTGAAGAAGGGCACGGACTCGCGCACGCTGTCCTCCGAGGACCAGCTGCTGACCATCACCCTGGACGAGGCCCTGGCCATTTACGCCCAGCCCAAGACGCGCGGCCGCGGCACGGCCCGCCCGCCGCTGCGCGAGTTCGGCGAGGACCCGATCTCGGGCAAGAAGGTCACCGTCAAGGACGGCCGTTTCGGCCCCTACGTAACGGATGGCGAGACCAACGTGACGGTGCCGCGCGCCGAGACGGTGGAGGATCTGACGGCCGAGCGCGCCTACGAGCTGTTGGCGGACAAGCGCGCCAAGGGCCCCGCCCCCAAGCGCACGCGCAAGACGGCCGCGAAGAAGACGACGACCAAGAAGACGACGGCCAAGAAGACCACCGCGAAGAAGACGGCCACCAAGAAGGCCGCGACGAAGAAGGACAGCTGATGGCAGCGCGAGGAGTGTTCATCACCTTCGAAGGTGGCGACGGCTCGGGGAAGTCCACGCAGATCCAGTCGGTGCGCGACTGGTTTGAGAGCCGTGGCCGCGAGGTCATCGTCACCCGTGAGCCGGGCGGCACAGAGCTGGGCACGGAGATCCGTCGCCTCGTGCAAAACGGCCCCGAGGACGTCGATGCGCGCACGGAGGCCCTCCTGTACGCAGCTGACCGCGCCTACCACGTCGCTACGGTCATCGCCCCCGCTCTCGAGCGCGGCGCGGTCGTGCTGGGGGACCGCTACATCGACTCCTCCCTGGCCTACCAGGGTGCGGCCCGCTCCCTCGGCGTGGACGAGATCGCCTCGCTGTCCGCGTGGGCGACCCGCGGCCTCTACCCGTCGCTGACGTTCCTCCTGGACCTGCCCCCGGAGGTCGGCGCGCGCCGCCGCACCGACGCCCCGGACCGCATGGAACGGGAGTCCATGGACTTCCACGAGCGCGTGCGCCACGAGTACCTGCGCCTCGCGGACGCCGAGCCCGACCGCATTGTCGTCATCGACGCGGTGGGCACGGTCGACGAGGTCTTCTCCGAGATCCGCGGCGTCCTCGTCGAGCGCTTCGAGGGCGGCTCCGTCACGATCAACGAGGCCGACGACGCAGTGCCCGTGCCGGCTGAGGAGGCCCCGGCCTCGTCCTCTGAGGCCCCCGAGAAGCCGCGCGACAAGAGCGCGGACAAGGGCAGCGCCCGCAAGCCCGCCACCATGGTGGGAGCCCTGGGCGAGTCCCAGGGCGCGCTCTGGGATGAATGATGAGCGTCTGGTCCTCGCTCGTCGGACAGGACGCGGCGGTCGCTAAGCTCAGCGAGGCCGCGGCGTCCGCCCGCGCGATCGTCGCCTCCCGAGGCGGCGCACGGGCCTCCGACGACGCGCGTTCCATGAGCCACGCCTGGCTTATCACCGGCCCTCCAGGGTCGGGGCGCTCCGTCGCCGCCCGCGCCTTCGCGGCCGCCCTGCAGTGCACGGGCGAGACCGTGGGGTGTGGCCAGTGCGCGGGATGTCGCACGACGATGGGCCGCACGAACGCAGATGTCGTTTTCGCGGCCACCGAGACCTCGATCATTAACGTGGAGACCGCCCGTTCCCTCGTGCTGCAGGCGCAGTCCTCGCCCTCCCAGGGGCTGTGGCGCGTCATCGTCGTCGAGGACGCGGACCGCCTCGGCGAATCCGGCGCGAATGCCCTGCTCAAGGCCATCGAGGAGCCGCCCGAGCACACCGTGTGGCTGCTGTGCGCCCCCAGCCCCGAGGACATGATCGCGACGATCCGCTCGCGCTGCCGCCACCTCGGCCTGCGTATCCCCACCGCCAGCGCGGTCGCCGACCTGCTCGTGCGTGAGGGCGTGGCCACCCCCGATGTCGCCCTGGAGGCCGCGCGCGCCGCCCAGTCGCACATCGGCCTGGCCCGAGCGCTCGCCCGCGACCCCCAGATGCGCGTACGCCGCCGAGCCATCATCACCGCGCCCGCCTCGGTACGCAGCGTCGGCGAGGCCGTCATGGCCGCCGACCGCCTCCTCGAGACCGCGAAAGCCCAAGCCGACGCGCAGGTCAGCGAACGAAATGCCCGCGAAAAGGCCGAACTGATGCGACAGCTGGGCATGGATGAGGGCGAGAGCGCCACCAAGGCCTCGCGCACGATGATCCGCCAGCTCGAGGAGGACCAGAAGCGCCGCTCCAAGCGTGCCCTCACCGACGCGATCGACCGCGCCCTCATCGACCTGCTCGCGATCTACCGCGACGTCCTCATGGTCCAGGTGGGCGGGGACGGCGAACTCATCAACACAGACCTGTCCGACCTCGTGCACCAGATCGCCGAGGACTCCACGCCTCGTCAGACCCTTGCGCGCGTCGACCACATCGAGACCGCGCGCAAGCGCCTCGTGTCAAACGGCAACCCCCTGCTGGTCTTGGAAGACATGGCGATTTCGCTGCGCCCCCAAGCCTGAAAACTGACCCGGCGTTTCTCCGTTACAATCGGGGCCATGAAGACACGCTCCATTGCGGCCTGCGCCGTCGCAGTCCTCGCCGTCGTCGCGATCGTCCTGACCGTCGTCGGCTACTACGGAACCCAACGCAGGGGACCGGCCCCCTCGACGACGGCCTCGGCCACGTCCGCGCCGATCCCCGTGTCCGCGGGGTCCGTGCAGGCCTACTACGATCAGGCGATCGAGTGGGGCGTGTGCGCCGACGGCACCTTCGACACGTTCCAGGGCGTGAACTCCTCGGACGCCAGCGAGTACCAGTGCGCCTTCCTGAAGGCGCCGCTGGACTGGGAGAACCCCGACGGAGACCAGATCACGCTTGCGCTCGCGATCCACCGCTCCGGCACCGAGAATGCGCCCGCCCTGTTCATCAACCCGGGTGGCCCCGGCGGCGCCGTCGTCTCCTCCCTGCCGTACTACGCGACGCAGGGAATCGGCGAGGCCGTCGTCAAGGCCTACGACATCGTGGCCCTCGACCCGCGTGGCGTCGGCGACTCAACCCCCGTGTTCTGCACGACCGACGCCGAGCGCGACGAGCGTAACGCCGGAGAGGACGAGGATGTCGATACCGGCGATGAGTCCCCGCAGTCCGCGGTTGCCTCTGCCCATGAGGACGCCCAAGAGGTCGCCGCGGGGTGCCGCGAACACTCTGGCAACCTGTACGAGCACATCGACACCGTGAGCGCTGCCCGCGACTTCGATATGGTGCGCGCGGTCCTCGGCCAGGAGAAGCTCAACCTCCTCGGATACTCCTACGGCACCTTCCTCGGCGCCACGTACGCGGGCCTCTTCCCCGAGCGCGTCGGCCGCTTCGTCCTCGACGGTGCCCTCGACCCCACCCTCAGCGTGGTCTAGGCCCTGCAGATGCGAGGCCTCGATGCCTCGCTCCAGCACTGGATCTCCGACTGCGCCACCCAGGCCACCTGCCCGATGGGACGCAACCTCCAGGAAGGCATCGAGACTGTGCGTTCTTTCCTCGACTCCCTCGAGGACAACCCGATGCGCACGAACGACCCGAACCGCCCGCTCACCGAAAACCTGGCCGTCACAGCGCTGACCGGCGCCATGTACAACACCCAATGGTGGCCGCAGCTGACCCAGGCGTTTGGCATGGCGTGGCAGAAGGGGGACGGCAGCGGCCTGCTGGCCATCGCCGACACCCTCAACTCGCGCAACCCCGACGGCACCTACCAGGACAACTCCACGGACGCGATCAACGCGATCAACAATCTGGACTACACGCCCGAAGGCACTATCGAGCAGTGGGCCGCCCAGGTGGAGACGCTCAAGAAGGAACTGCCGATCCTCGGCAAGTACGTGGGCTACCCGTCGGCCGGCCTCGAGGCGTGGCCCACGAAGCACGTGCCCCGCTCGCGCATCACCGCGCAGGGAGCCGATCCCATCGTCGTCATCGGCACGACCCACGACCCGGCGACCCCCTACTCGATGGCTCAGGGCCTGTCGGGCCAGCTCGCCAGCGGCGTCCTCGTCACCGTCGAAGGCTGGAACCACACCGCCTACCGACGCGGCGCCAACCAGTGC
>CATYYP010000036.1 GCA_958415245.1 Schaalia odontolytica
ACCTGGTAACGGGCCTTGGTGCCCTTGGTGCCACGGCCAGCGGTCTTACCCTTCGAACCTTCACCGCGACCCACGCGGGTCTTCGCGGTCTTGGCTCCCGGGGCAGGACGCAGGTGGTGCAGCTTAACGATCTGCGTCTTATTCGTGGAGTCCGCCATTGTCAGTCGACCTCCTCAGCGGTCACCAGGTGACGCACGGTGCGAACGGCGCCCAGAACGGCATCCGTCTGCTCACGCACGACACTCTGGCCGATCTTGCGCAGCCCGAGGGTGCGCAGCGTGTCCTTCATGTTCTGCTTCGCGTGAGCAGAGGACTTGACCTGCGTGATCTTGATGTTCTTCGCCATCACTTAGCCTCCCCTGCAGCGGCCTTGTCGGCCTCGGCGGCCTCGGCAGCCGCGCGCTTCTCGGCCTCGCCCTCTGCGCGAGCGCGCAGCATGGACGCGGGAGCAACGCGCTCGAGGGGCAGGCCGCGACGTGCGGCGACAGCCTCGGGCTGCTCGAGCTGCTTGAGTGCGTCAACCGTCGCGTGGACGATGTTGATCGCGTTGGACGAGCCCAGCGACTTGGTGAGCACGTCGTGGACGCCTGCGGCCTCCAGGACGGCGCGCACCGGGCCGCCGGCGATAACGCCGGTACCCGGGGCAGCCGGACGCAGGAGGACGACACCGGCGGTGTCGCGGCCCTGAACAACGTGAGTGATGGTGCGGCGGATCATCGGGACGCGGAAGAAGTTCTTCTTCGCTTCCTCAACACCCTTGGAAATGGCCTGAGGAACTTCCTTGGCCTTTCCGTAGCCGACGCCCACCGTGCCTTCGCCGTCACCCACGACAACCAGGGCGGTGAAGGAGAAACGACGTCCACCCTTCACAACCTTGGAGACGCGGTTGATCGTCACGACGCGCTCGATGTACTCGTTCTTGTTTTCGTTGTTCCGGCGGTTATCGCGATCGTTGCCGCGGCCGGAGCGGCGCTCACGGCGATCGTTGTTCTCGCCCGCGCCCGAACCGTTCCTGTCTCGCTGCTGTGCAGCCATCAGATGATCTCTCTTTCTTTCGGCTCGTTCACAGCTCGAGTCCGCCCTCACGGGCGGCCTCGGCAACGGCCGCAACGCGACCTGCGTACTTGTTACCACCGCGGTCGAAGACGACAGCGGAGATACCGGCAGCCTTCGCACGCTCGGCGATCAGTGCGCCGACCTTGCGAGCCTTGTCGGTCTTCGTGCCCTCGGAACCAGCGACCTCGGTCTCGATGTCGGAGGCCGACACCAGGGTGTGACCAACCGTATCGTCGATGACCTGAGCCACCATGTGGCGGTTCGAACGGGTGACGACCAGACGGGGACGCTCGGGCGTGCCGTTGATCTTCTTGCGGAGGCGGAGGTGACGGCGCTTGCGAGCGACGAACTTGCCCTTGCCCTTGATCGAGTAAGCCATCACTTACCAGCCTTTCCGACCTTGCGACGGATGGTCTCGCCCACGTAGTGGATGCCCTTGCCCTTGTAGGGCTCCGGCTTCTTCAGCTTGCGGATGCGAGCAGCGGTCTCACCGACGAGCTGCTTGTCGATTCCGGACACCGTGAACAGCGTCTGGGACTTCGGCGCAATCGTGAACTCGATGCCCTCGGGCGGGGTGATGGTGATCGTGTGGGAGAAGCCCAGGGAGAACTCAAGGTCCTTGCCCTTGGCGACCACGCGGTAACCGGTACCCGTGATTTCGAGATCCTTCTTGTAGCCCTCGGTCACGCCGACGATCATGTTGGCGATCAGGGTGCGCGACAGTCCGTGGAGCGAACGCGAGGTGCGCTCGTCGTTCGGACGCTCAACGATAACCTGGCCGTCTTCGATCTTGGCGGTGATCGGCTCGGCAACGACGTGGGAGAGGGTACCCTTGGGGCCCTTCACCGACACGTTCTGGCCGTCGATCGTGACGTCAACACCGGCGGGGATTGCGATGGGGTTCTTACCAATTCGCGACATTGTTCAGCCTCCTCATCACCAGATGTAGGCGAGGACTTCCCCACCCACACCCTTCTCGGCTGCCTGGCGGTCGGTGAGCAGGCCGGAAGACGTGGACAGGATCGCCACGCCGAGGCCGCCGCGGACCTTGGGCAGGTTGGTGGACTTGGCGTACACGCGCAGACCAGGCTTGGACACGCGCTTGAGCCCCTGGATCGCGGCTTCGCGGTGCGAGCCGTACTTCAGGTTGATCGTCAGGGTCTTGCCCACGCGGGCATCCTCGACGGAGGTCGAGGCAATGTAGCCTTCCTCGACCAGGATGTTCGCAATCGCGTTCTTGAGCTTCGAGTACGGCATGGAAACCGCATCGTGGTGCGCACGAGTCGCGTTGCGCAGACGCGTCAGCATATCTGCAATCGGGTCTGTCATTGTCATGGGGGTTTATTCCCCTTCCTCGTCGCGGTTTCTCCGGTTACCCGGGACCTGCGACGTTCGTTTTACCAGCTGCTCTTGGTGACACCGGGGAGTTCGCCACGGTGGGCGAGCTCGCGCAGGCACACGCGGCACAGTCCGAACTTGCGGTACACCGAGTGCGGACGACCGCAACGGTTGCACCGGGTGTAGGCACGCACGCCGAACTTCGGCTTGCGGGCAGCCTTGACCTTCAGGGATGTCTTGGCCATGGGTCAGTCCTCCTTGAACGGGAAGCCGAGGTGACGGAGAAGGGCGCGACCCTCTTCGTCGGTGGTGGCCGAGGTGACAACCGTGATGTCCATGCCGCGCACTCGGTCGATCGAGTCCTGATCGATCTCGTGGAACATCGACTGTTCCGTGAGACCGAAGGTGTAGTTGCCGTGACCGTCGAACTGCTTAGAGGACAGTCCGCGGAAGTCACGGATACGGGGAAGCGCCGTCGAGAGGAGGCGATCCAGGAACTCCCACATGCGGTCGCCGCGAAGCGTGACGTGCGCACCGATCGCCTGGCCCTCACGCAGCTTGAACTGCGCGATGGACTTCTTGGCGCGGGTGGTCACGGGCTTCTGGCCGGTGATCGCGGTGAGGTCGCGGAGCGCGCCCTCGAGTGCCTTCGAGTCGCGAGCGGCCTCGCCGACACCCATATTGACAACGATCTTCGTCAGTCCGCCGACCTGCATGACGTTCTCGTGCTTGAACTCAGCACGGAGCGCCTCGCGGATCTCGGAGACGTACTTTTCCTTCAGACGCGGGGCCATACTCAGATCTCCTTGCCCTGCTCAACGCCGCGCTTCGCGCCACCACGAGCCACGCGGACTCGGACGGTGCGGGTGCGGCCGCCGCGCTCGACGGTGTCCTCGCGGAAACCGGCGCGAACGCGCTTCTTGGTCTCGGGGTCGACCAGTGCGACCTTGGACAGCGAGATGGGGGCCTCGATGGTCTCGATGCCGCCGGCGCTGCCCTGCTGGCCCTGGCGCACGTGGCGCGTCTTCAGGTTGATGCCCTCGACGAGGACCTTGCCCTCAGCCGGGAACACCTGGATGACGCGGCCCTGCTTGCCCTTATCGCCGGGGGTCAGGGGCTGGAGGCCCTCTTCCGCACGGCGGGCGTTGCGCTCAGCCAGCGCCTTCTCGTCGGACGTGCGTCCGCGAACGACCTCGACGAGGTCATTCTTACGAATCTTGGCTGCCATGGATCAGATCACCTCCGGAGCGAGGGAGACGATGCGCATGAACTTCTTGTCACGCAGCTCGCGGCCCACGGGGCCGAAGATACGCGTGCCACGCGGCTCGCCGTTGTTGTTGATGATGACGGCCGCATTCTCGTCGAAACGAATGTAGGAACCGTCGGGGCGGCGGGTTTCCTTACGCGTGCGAACGATCACTGCCTTGACGACTTCGCCCTTCTTGACGTTGCCGCCGGGAATGGCGTCCTTCACGGTAGCGACAATGGTGTCGCCGATACCCGCGTAGCGCCGACCCGAGCCACCGAGAACACGGATGGTCAGGATCTCCTTGGCCCCTGTGTTGTCGGCGACCTTCAGTCGCGACTCCTGCTGAATCATTTTCTATTGACTCCTGTCGTCGTGCCGGTTCTCTTCCGGATTGTACCGGTCGAGCCTTGCCGAACGGATTTCGGTCTGTGAGCGAAGGTCACTTCGCCTTTTCGAGGATCTCCACAACGCGCCAGCGCTTGGTGGCCGACAGCGGGCGGGTCTCCATGATGAGGACGAGATCGCCGACGCCGCACTCGTTGTGCTCGTCGTGAACCTTGACCTTCTTGTTCTTGCGCATGACCTTGCCGTAGAGGGCGTGCTTGACGCGGTCCTCGATCTGGACGACAACGGTCTTGTCCATCTTGTCGCTGACGACGTAGCCGCGACGGACCTTACGCTCGTTACGAGCGGTGGTTTCTGCCATCAGGCTCACTCCTCAGTGCTCGGGGCGGTGCGGTAGCCAAGCTCCCGCTCACGCGCGATGGTGTAGATCCGGGCAATGTCGCGGCGCACGGTCTTCATACGACCGTGATCCTCGAGGTTGCCAACGGCCTGCGCAAAACGCAGGTTGAACAGCTCAGCCTTAGCCTTCTCCAGCTCCTTGGACAGCTGGGAGTTGTCCATTGCGTCGAGCTGCTCGGTGGTCAGACCCTTATCTGCCATCAGATGTCACCACCCTCTCGGACCACGAAACGGGTCTTGATAGGAAGCTTGTGCTGGGCACGGCTGAGGGCCTCGCGAGCGAGCTCCTCCGGGACGCCTGCCAGCTCGAACATGACACGTCCGGGCTTGACGGGGGCAACCCACCATTCCGGAGCACCCTTACCGGAACCCATTCGGGTTTCGGCGGGCTTCTTCGTCAGGGGACGGTCCGGGAAGATGTTGATCCAGACCTTACCGCCACGCTTGATGTGACGCGTCACGGCGATACGTGCCGCCTCAATCTGACGGTTGGTGATGTACGCAGGCTCGAGAGCCTGGATGCCGTAGTCGCCGAACGCGAGTTCGGTGCCACCGGAGGCAAAGCCAGTGCGGTGAGGACGGTGCTGCTTGCGGTACTTAGTCCGACGGGGAATGAGCATTGGGCTCAGGCCTCCGATCCGGTCGTGGGCGCAGCGGCCTCGGAGGCCGAAGCCTCACGGGGAGCCTGCTGCGCAGCGGTCTCCTGGTTGGGGCGTCCACCGCGGCGGGGGCCACGGCGGCCATCGCGACGGCCGCCACGCTGGGCCTGCTCGGCCTGCTGGCGAGCGAACTCGCGCTCGGTGATGTCGCCCTTGTAGATCCACACCTTGACGCCGATGCGACCGAAGGTCGTACGGGCCTCGTGGAATCCGTAGTCGATGTTCGCGCGGAGGGTGTGCAGCGGCACGCGGCCCTCACGGTAGAACTCGGAGCGGGACATTTCAGCGCCACCCAGACGGCCGGACACCTGGACACGAATGCCCTTGGCGCCAGCGCGCTGCGCGGACTGGATGCCCTTACGCATCGCACGACGGAAGGACACGCGAGCAGCGAGCTGCTCGGCGATGCCCTGGGCAACGAGCTGCGCTTCGAGGTCGGGGTTCTTGACCTCAAGGATGTTCAGCTGGACCTGCTTGCCCGTCAGCTTCTCGAGCTGGACGCGCAGGCGGTCGGCCTCTGCACCACGGCGACCGATGACGATGCCCGGGCGAGCGGTGTGCAGGTCGACGCGAACGCGGTCACGCGTGCGCTCGATGCTCACCTCGGCGATGCCGGCGCGCTCGAGGTTGTCGGTCAGGAACTTGCGGATCGCGACGTCTTCGGCCACGTAATCCGCGTAGCGCTGTCCCTTGGTGGTGGAGTCGGAGAACCAGCGAGACCGGTGGTCAGTGGTGATTCCCAGACGGAACCCGCGGGGGTTGACCTTCTGACCCATATCAGCGGTCTCCCTTCTTCTTGTCTTCCTTGGTCCCCACCACAATGGTGATGTGGGAGGTGCGCTTCAGGATACGACCGGCGCGCCCCTGTGCACGGGGACGGATGCGCTTCATGGTCGGACCCTCGTCCACGTATGCCTCCAGGACGAGCAGGTCGGCCTCGTTGAAGGTCTCTCCGGCGTTCTCAGCCTTGACCTTCGAGTTGGCGACGGCGCTCAGGAGCACCTTGCGGACATCGGTGGCGACGGCCTGCGGGGCGAACCGCAGAATGTCGGCGGCCTCCAGAACACGCTTGCCGCGAACCTCGTTCACAACACGGCGGGACTTCTGGGGCGTGACGCGGATGAATCGCGCCTGCGCCTTGGCTTCCATGTATCTGCCTCTTCTTCCGTGGGGCCGGCTCAGCGCCGACGTCCCTTACGATCGTCCTTGTCGTGGCTGCGGAAAGTACGCGTGGGAGCGAACTCGCCGAGCTTGTGGCCCACCATCGACTCGGTGACGAAAACGGGCACATGCTTACGGCCGTCGTGGACGGCGATGGTCAGACCCAGGAAGTCCGGGGTGATGACCGAGCGACGCGACCAGGTCTTGATGACGTTCTTAGAGCCGGATTCGTTCGCGGCGTCGACCTTCTTGAGCAGGTGGTCGTCGACGAACGGGCCCTTCTTCAAACTACGCGGCATTTCAATCGACTCCTACTCAGCGGTTCTTGCCGGTCTTGCGACGGCGGACGATCATGCGATCGGACGCCTTCTTCGGACGACGCGTACGGCCCTCGGGCTTGCCCCAAGGCGACACGGGGTGACGACCACCGGACGTGCGGCCTTCACCACCGCCGTGCGGGTGATCAACCGGGTTCATAACGACACCACGGACGTGCGGGCGCTTGCCCTTCCAGCGCATACGGCCGGCCTTGCCCCAGTTAATGTTCGACTGCTCAGCGTTGCCAACCTCGCCGATGGTGGCGCGGCAGGTGGCCTCGACGTTGCGGATCTCGCCGGAGGGCATACGCAGCTGGGCGAAGCGGCCTTCCTTAGCGACGAGCTGCACGGAGGTGCCAGCGGAGCGGGCGATCTTGGCGCCGCCACCCGGGTAGAGCTCGACGGCGTGCACAACGGTACCCAGGGGGATGTTGCGCAGCTGCAGCGAGTTGCCGGGCTTGATGTCAGCGCCAACGCCAGCCTCGATGTGATCGCCCTGCTTGAGGCCGGTCGGAGCGAGGATGTAGCGCTTCTCGCCATCCGCGTAGTGCAGGAGAGCGATGCGAGCGGTGCGGTTGGGGTCGTACTCGATGTGAGCGACCGTCGCCGGGACGCCGTCCTTGTCGTGACGACGGAAGTCGATCACGCGGTACTGACGCTTGTGGCCGCCGCCGCGGTGGCGGGAGGTCACGCGGCCGTTGTTGTTACGGCCACCGGTCTTGTGCAGCGGGCGCAGCAGCGACTTCTCGGGGGTGTCGCGGGTGATCTCGACAAAGTCAGAGACGGACGAGAAGCGACGGCCCGGAGTCGTGGGCTTGTACTTGCGAATTCCCATTGTTCAAATGTCCCTTCGGTCCTCAGGCCTGATCGCCGAAGATGTCGATGGTGCCCTCACGCACGGTGACGATGGCACGCTTGACGTCCTTGCGCTTACCGATCCCGTTGCGGGTGCGGTAGGTCTTGCCCTTGCGGTTCTGGGTGGCGATGGAACCGATCTTGACGCCGAAGATACGCTCGAGGGCAATCTTGATCTCGGTCTTGTTCGCGCGGGGGTCAACCTCGAAGGTGTACTTGCCCAGGTCCATGAGGGCGAGCGACTTCTCGGTGGTGACCGGCTTCAGGATGATGTCGCGGGGGTTCTTACCCGCTTCGATCGTGCTCACTTGGTCTCCTCCTTGGTGCCGAGGAAGGACTCAAGGGCGGCCTGCGTGAAGACGATGTCATCGGCGTCCAGGACGTCGTACGTGTTCAGCTGGTCAGCCCACAGGACGTGAACCTCGGGAACGTTGCGCAGGGACAGCGCGGTCAGTTCGTTGCCACGCTCGAGGACGACGAGAGCCTGACGGTCCTCGACGATCGCGCTCAGAGCGGCGAGAGCAGCCTTGGTCGAGGGCTTGTCGCCTTCGAACAGGGCGGTGACAACGTGGATGCGGTCGGCGCGCGCACGGTCGGAGAGAGCGGAACGCAGAGCGCCCTGCTTCATCTTCTTGGGGGTGCGCTGGTCGTAGTCACGCGGCTGAGGGCCGTGGACGATGCCACCGCCGGTGAAGTGAGGCGCACGGATGGAGCCCTGACGGGCGTTACCGGTGCCCTTCTGACGGAACGGCTTCTTGCCGCCGCCAGCGACCTCACCACGGGTCTTCGTCGCGTGCGTGCCCTGACGAGCGGCCGCAAGCTGAGCGACGACAACCTGGTGCATCAGCGGAATGTTGGTGGGGACGTCAAAGATCGAACCGGGGAGAACGACGGAGCCCGCCTTCTTGCCCTTGATGTCGATGACGTCAACGTTACGATCGTCAGCCATGATCACGCACCCTTCACGGAGGAGCGAACCAGGACCACGCCGTTCTTCGGACCCGGGATGGCGCCGCTGATGAGCAGCAGGCCCTTCTCGGCGTCCACGGCCTGGATCGTCAGGTTCTGGACAGTACGACGGTTGCCACCCATGCGGCCGGCCATGCGCAGGCCCTTGAAGATGCGACCGGGGGTTGCGCAGGCGCCGATCGAGCCGGGCTTGCGGTGGTTGCGGTGCGCACCGTGGGAGGCGGAAACGCCAGCGAAGCCGTGACGCTTCATAACGCCGGCAAAACCCTTGCCCTTGGTGGTGCCGGAGACGTCGACGCCTTCGCCAGCCTCGAAGGTGGTGGCGTCGAGTTCCTGGCCGACCTCGTAAGAGTCATGCTCGGACGTACGGACCTCAACGAGGTGGCGACGGGGGGCAACCCCGGCCTTCTCGAAGTGGCCCTGGAGGGGCTTGGTGACCTTACGGGAGTCAATCTCACCGAAGCCAAGCTGAATAGCGGAGTAGCCGTCGACCTCATCGGTACGAACCTGGGTCACGACGTTGGTGCCGACCTGCACGACAGTCAGGGGCACGAGGTGGCCGTCGGCATCCCACACCTGGGTCATGCCGAGCTTGCGGCCGAGCAGCGCCTTGATGGGCGCGCCAGCGTGCTGCTTCTTGTTAGTCATTGCAGATGTCCTCAGAGCTTGATCTCGATGTTGACGTCCGCAGGCAGGTCGAGGCGCATGAGCGAGTCGACGGCCTTGGGGGTCGGATCGATGATGTCGATGAGCCGCTTGTGCGTGCGCATTTCAAAGTGCTCGCGGCTGTCCTTGTACTTGTGGGGCGACCGAATAACGACGAAAACGTTCTTCTCGGTCGGCAGCGGCACCGGGCCCACGACCGTGGCGCCAGCACGCTGTACGGTGTCCACGATCTTGCGCGCGGAGCTGTCGATGACCTCGTGGTCATACGACTTGAGCCGGATGCGGATCTTCTGTCCCGCCATGCCGTCTTACCTCTTCTCGTACAGATTCGCCGCCGGTCCCCGCACTCGGGCGTGTCGCAGCCGTTGTGCGCGCAATTGCTCGCGCTGGACCGACGTCTTGTCCAAAGATCTTGGGCATATTGCCCGATCCATACGTGATGGCACGCATGGACCACCCCAGAGATGCTGAGGCAACCGTGCCATTCTGTCAGAGTTCCACCCGCGAGCACAAACCCGGAAGGGGGTTCTCGCATGTGAAACCACCGACAGATTGGCGTGGATAGCGGCCCAAGCTGCACATAACAGCCCAGACCGTCACCAAGAAACTACCGTACCCCGCACTCGGGCGTGTCGCAACCGGGGATCGGTCACATTTGCATGAACGAGGCCCGGGCAGCCACACAAATACGCGGTGTAGCGCCGAAGCACAGTATGCCCATACACCTCTTGAGCCACCGATGTCACAGAAAACGCAGCTAAGAGCATTCACATACACACAGAGTCGCCACGTGCGCAACCATTCACTCGCGAGCCGAATAGCGAAAGGCCCCGCCTCTCGGAAGAGGCGGGGCCTTCAATGCCGCTGGATCAGCAGCGAATCAAATCTGAGAAAGTCTCAGAGGTCGATTCACTTGATGATCTTGGTGACACGACCGGAACCAACGGTGCGGCCACCCTCACGGATGGCGAAGCCGAGGCCGGGCTCCATAGCGATCGGCTGGATCAGCTGGACGGAGATCTCGGTGGTGTCGCCAGGCATGACCATGTCGGTGCCCTCGGGGAGGGTGATGACGCCGGTCACGTCCGTGGTACGGAAGTAGAACTGCGGACGGTAGTTCGAGAAGAACGGGTTGTGACGGCCGCCCTCTTCCTTCTTGAGGATGTAGACCTGGCCCTCGAAGTCGGTGTGAGGCGTGATGGAGCCGGGAACGGCCACAACCTGGCCACGCTCGACCTCGTCGCGCTTGGTGCCGCGGAGGAGCAGACCACAGTTCTCGCCAGCCCAGGCCTCGTCCATCGACTTGTGGAACATCTCGATGCCGGTAACCGTGGTCTTCTGGGGCTCACGGATACCGAGGATCTCGACCTCGGAGTTGATGGGCAGCTTGCCACGCTCAACACGACCGGTGACGACGGTGCCACGACCGGTGATCGTGAAGACGTCCTCGATCGGCATGAGGAAGGGCTTGTCCATGTCGCGCTCGGGGGTGGGGATGTAGGAATCCACAGCCTCCATGAGCTCCTCGACCTTGGCAACCCACTCCGGGTCGCCCTCGAGGGCCTTCAGAGCGGAAACCTGGATGATCGGAGCGTCGCGGTCGAAGTCCTGGGACTCGAGCAGGTCGCGGCACTCTTCCTCAACCAGCTCCAGCATCTCCTCGTCGTCGACCATGTCGGCCTTGTTGAGGGCGATGAGGATGGTGGGGACGCCGACCTGACGGGCGAGCAGAACGTGCTCGCGGGTCTGGGCCATGGGGCCGTCGGTGGCGGCGAC
>CATYYP010000037.1 GCA_958415245.1 Schaalia odontolytica
GTCTTTAGGGGCGGCTGCCTGCGCCTGCTGTGGCCGGGCGAAGCAAAGCTGCGTCGGTGCTAGTCCAGGCCGAGCTCGGCCTTCACCTCGTCGAGCGTGTACACATCGTCGGGGTTCGCCTCGTAGTCGCAAACGGCCTGCTTGAGCTGCTCGTTGAGCTGCTCGAACGGATGCCCGGGCGTGGGGTTGTCGGCGTAACGCTTGAACGCTTCCAAGAAGGAATCGGCTAACTCACCATTGTCGTCGTTCGGGATGGTCTCGAGGTACTCGTCGAGCGTTGAAATAGCCATACGTCACCCTAACAACGCCCATGTACATCTGCGGCACGCGTGGTGGTGGAAGCCTTGATATTCGGCGCTGCGCCGCCACCTGATGTGCGAAAGGGGGGCCGCCCGTGGTTTCCCACGGGCGGCCCCCCAGCAGCCTAACGCTCAGCCCTTACGCTTCGCAGGAGCCTCGCCCAGCTCGAAGGACTCGACAACGGCCTCGGTGGCCTCAGCGTCGTCGGAGGCAGCCACGGTCAGGGCGCCCACGGCCTTCGATGCGGCCTCCAGGTCACCCTTCACGAACTCCAGAGCCTCCACCTGAGCCTGCGGGGCGCGTACCGTCACCGCCAGGAACGGCGTACGCGGTGACACCTTCGCCTCAGACTTCACGCGACGCAGCGCGATCAGAGCAGAGGACGCGGCCTCGAGCACCGAGGGATCGCCCTCGACGCCAGCCAGGTCCGCCACAACCGGCCAGGGAGCGGTGTGCACGGAGCCCTCGCGGTACCAGCTCCACACCTCTTCCGTCACGTACGGCAGGTAGGGGGCCAGCAGGCGCACAACGTTATCAATGACGATCGCCAGAGCCGCACGGGCCGACGCGGCCGAGGCCTCGTCCCACGCGCCATCACGGTTGTAGGCGCGCTCCTTGACCAGCTCCAGGTAGTCGTCGCAGAACGTCCAGAAGAACGATTCCGTGACCTCGAGAGCGCGAGAGTGCTCGTAGGACGCCAGGGCAGCCGAGGCCTCGTCAATGACGGAAGCCAGCGCCGCCAGCACCGAACGATCCAGCGGCACTGTCACCAGCGCCGGATCCAGATCAATCGCAGCGCCCTCGCCGCCCATCGTCAGGGCGAACTTGGACGCGTTCAGCACCTTGATCGCCAGGCGGCGACCAATCTTCATCTGCTGCTCGTCGAACGCCGCATCCAGGCCCAGGCGAGCCGACGCCGCCCAGTAACGCACGGCATCCGAACCGTACTTCTCCAGGATGCCCATGGGGGTCACGACGTTGCCCTTGGACTTCGACATCTTCTTGTGGTCCGAATCCAGGATCCAGCCCGACAGGCCCGCGTGCTTCCACGGCAGCGCACCGAACTCCAGGTCCGCGCGCACCACGGTGGAGAACAGCCACGTACGGATGATGTCCTGACCCTGCGGGCGCAGATCCATCGGGTACGTGCGAGCGAACAGGTCCTCGTCATCCAGCCAGCCACAGGCCAGCTGCGGGGACAGCGAGGACGTCGCCCACGTGTCCATGATGTCCAGCTCGCCCACGAAGCCGCCGGCCACGCCGCGCTGATCCTCCGTGTAGCCCTCCGGAACGTCCGTCGACGGGTCGACCGGCAGAGCGGC
This sequence comes from Schaalia odontolytica, assembly GCA_958415245.1. GTDB lineage: Bacteria > Actinomycetota > Actinomycetes > Actinomycetales > Actinomycetaceae > Pauljensenia > Pauljensenia odontolytica_D. The sequence goes on from CATYYP010000037.1 coordinate 1,623, forward strand.
CTCAGACGGGGTGATGATGTCGTCGTAGTTGACCTGGCCGTCCGCGTCCACGCGGTACCACAGCGGGAACGGCACGCCGAAGAAGCGCTGACGGGAGACCAGCCAGTCGCCCTTCAGGCCCTTCACCCAGTTCTCGTAGCGCACGCGCATGAAGTCGGGGTGGAACTCCAGCTCGCGGCCGCGGCCGATGAGCTCCTCGTTCAGGTCCTTGCCCGAGGCTGGGTTCGTCCACGCGCGGCCACCGTTACGGATGTACCACTGGCGCGAGGTGACGATCTCGAGGGGCTTGTCGCCCTTCTCGAAGAAGTTGGTCTGACGCATCGTCTTGGTCGGCTCGCCCTTCAGCTCGCCGGAGGAGCGCAGGGCGGCCACCACGGCCTCGCGCGCGGAGAACGTCGTCTTGCCGGTGATCTCCTCGAAAGCCGCGCGGCCCGCATCGGTCGTGATCCACTCGGGGGTCTCGGTGATGATGCGGCCATCCTTGCGCAGGATCGCGCGCAGCGGCAGCTCCAGGTCACGCCACCAGTCGATGTCGGTCGTGTCGCCGAAGGTACAGCACATGGCGATGCCCGCGCCCTTGTCCATCTCCGCCTCGGGGTGGGGCAGGATCGGCACCTCGACGCCGTACACGGGGGAGGCGACCGTCGTGCCGAACAGCGGCTTGTAGCGCTCGTCGTCCGGGTGGGCGATCAGGGCGACGCAGGCGGCCAGCAGCTCGGGACGCGTCGTCTCGATGCACACGTCCACGCCGTCCTCGACGGGCGCGCCGGCGGCGGCAGCTTTCGCGGCGGCCTCGGCGTCAGTGATGTGGAAGGCCAGGCGGTGGTAGAAGCCCGGGTACTCGCGGCTCTCCAGCTCAGCCTGGGCGACCGCCGTCTGGAAGGTGACGTCCCACAGGCCCGGGGCCTCGGCCTGGTAGGCCTCGCCGCGCGCCAGGTTGCGCAGGAACGCGGCCTGGGCGACCTTGCGCGCACGCGCGCCGATCGTCTGGTAGTTCTGCTTCCAGTCCACGCTCAGGCCCAGGTAGCGCCACAGCGCCTCGAACTGAGCCTCGTCTTCCTGGGTGAGGCGCTCGCACAGCTCCACGAAGTTCTTACGGGAGATCGGCTTCTGGTCGCGAGCCTTGATCGACTTGCCGTCGCCGCCCACATGCGGGGGCTCGAAGTCAGGGTCGTAGGGCAGCGTCGCATCCACGCGCACGCCGAAGTAGTTCTGCACGCGGCGCTCGGTGGGCAGGCCGTTGTCGTCCCACCCCATCGGGTAGAACACGGACTTGCCGATCATGCGCTGGTAGCGGGCCACGACGTCGGTGTGCGTGTAGGAGAAAACATGGCCGATGTGCAGGGAGCCGGATACCGTCGGCGGGGGAGTGTCGATCGAGTACACCTGCTCGCGCGTGGCGCTGCGGTCAAAAGCGTAGGTGCCCTGGCTTTCCCAGGCCTCACCCCACTTGGCTTCGAGGCCTTCGGGGGCGGCGCGGTCGGGCACGCGGGGCGCCTGCGCACGGGTGTTCATGGCCATAATTGAGTTGTCTCCATCCGAGTCGTGGACTGTTTGCCCCACTAGCCTACGTTTCCCCAGGCATTTCGGTCCAATGCTGGGCCTTGTGGCACTCGGCGCGTCGCTCACACGCGTCGTTACAAAAGTTCCCCTCGTGGCGCGGTCGGGTGAACGTGAGCGTGTGGGGATACCGTGGTGTCAGACGCGGGAGCCGGGACGAGGCCCCGCTGGGAAGGGGATCATCGTGAGGACGCAATCGCTGGGCGAGCAGACCGTCGACCTGTTGGGACGCCTGGTGCGCCTGGGCTGCGTCAACGACCTGACCGCCGACTCGGGTGGAGAGGAGCGCGCCGCCGACCTCCTCGAGGACTTCTTCGCGGGCCTGCCCGTGTCAATCGAACGGATCACCCCGCACCCGGGGCGCACCACCCTCGTGGTTACGGTCGAGGGCGAGGATCCGCACAGCGCCGGCACGCCGCTGACCCTCCTCGGGCACACGGACGTCGTGCCCGTGGATACGGCCAAGTGGACGCGCGATCCTTTTGGCGCGCAGATCGAGGACGACATCATGTGGGGGCGCGGCACCGTCGACATGCTCCACCTGACCGCCGCGATGGCCGTCGTCACCCGCGAGGTCGCGCGCCGCGCCCAGGACGGCAATCCTCCCGCGCGTTCCCTGGTGTTCGTGGCCGCCGCAGACGAGGAAGCCCGAGGCGGACTCGGCGTCCCGTGGATCGGCGACAACAAGCCGGATGCCCTCCCGTGGGACGCTGCCCTCTCCGAAATGGGAGGGGCGCACATTCGCGGGCACCGCGGAGGGGACAGCGTCGTCGTGGTCGTTGGCGAAAAGGGCGCCGCCCAGCGCCGCCTGCACGTTCGGGGCGATGCCGGCCACGGCTCGGTTCCGCTGGGCCGCACGAGCGCCGTCGAGCGGCTCGCCCAGGTGAGCGCGGCGCTGTCCGCCGCCCGCTGGCCCACCGCCACGGACGAGGTTTGGGCGGGCTTCGTGCGCGCCTTCGAGTTCGACGAAACGACCGAAAACAGTCTGATCAACGGCACCTACGAGGGCGACTATTCCGAGTTTGAGGACCTGGCGGCGTTCGCCCACGCGATCTCCCACGTGACCGTCGCCCAGACGGTCGCCCACTCGGGCGGGCCCATCAACGTCATGCCCTCCCACGCCACCCTCGAGCTGGACATCCGCACGCTGCCCGGCGTCGACGACGATGACGTGGACGCCGCCATTGTGGCGGCCCTCGGCGACCTCGCCGAGCACGTGACTATCGAGCGGCTCCTGTGCGAGGCAGCCACGGCCTCGTCGATCGACACCGACCTGTACCGGGCCATCGAAGCGGCGCTGACACAGCGCTACCCGGGCACGCGCGTCGTCCCCGTCCTTTTCCCCGGCGGATCCGACCTGCGCGTGGCACGCAGGCTTGGCGGTATCGGGTATGGCTTCGGGTCCGTGGATAGCGGTGCGAGCCTGGGGCAGGTCTACTCACAGCTGCACGCGCACGACGAACACATAGCCCTGGCGGATGTGCGCGCGACCGCCGAGGTCCTCCACGAGGTCGTGGCCACCTACCTGGACGCATAACGATGCCGGGGCCAGGTTGCGCGTTCGTGCAACCCAGCCCCGGCCTCGTAGAGAAGAACGATGGAATCAGAGGACCATCGCCGCGATCCAACCACCGATCAACAGCGGAATGTTGTAGTGGATGAACTCGGGGATGACCGTGTCTCGCATGTGGTCGTGCTGACCGTCGATGTTCAGACCGGATGTCGGGCCGAGCGTCGAGTCGGACGCGGGTGAGCCGGCGTCGCCGAGCGCGCCCGCCGTGCCGATGATTGACACGGTCGCGATGGGGGAGAAGCCGAGCGCTACGCACAGCGGCACGTAGATCGCCGAAATAATCGGCAGCGTCGAGAAGGACGAACCGATACCCATCGTGATGATCAGGCCGACCACGAGCATGATCATGGCGGCCAGTGCCTTCGAGCCGTTGAACATCGCGGAGGTCTGCTGGACGAGGGGCTCAATCTGGCCGGACGCCTTCAGGACCGACGCGTAGCCCTGTGCGGTGATCATGATGAGGCCGATAAGGCTCATCATCTTCATGCCGCCACTGAACACATCGTCGGCCTGCTGCCACGGAACGACGCGCATCGCGAGCATCATGCACAGGCCCACCAGGGAACCCACGAGCAGCGGGTCGGCCTCGGAATCCATCTTGGTCATGACAGCCTGGATGACGAAGCAGGCGACGAGGGCGGCGATAGCCGCCCAGACCTTCTTCATCTCGACGGGCTTGTCGCTGTCGGAGCTGAACGAGGTCTCGCGCTGTTCGTATTCGCGCGGCTTGCGGTAGGAGACGAGCAGGGCGATTGCACAGCCCACGGCCATCGAGGCTGCGGGGATCGCCATGGCGGCCATCGGGTTGACGATGCCCTCAACGGACAGCCCGGCTTCCTCGATGTTCTTGTAGAGAATGTCGTGCAGGAAGATACGGCCGAAGCCGATCGGCACGAACATGTAGGTCGTGACGATACCGAAGGTGATCGCACAGGCGACCAGGCGACGGTCCATCTTCAGCTCGTTCATGACGCCGATGAGCGGGGGCACCAGCAGAGGGATGAACGCGATGTGAATCGGGATGAGGTTCTGACTCATCACGCCCATGACGAGGACGCCGCCGAGGATGCCCCACTTGGCGGAGCGGGCAACGCGCGCCGAGTTTGAGTCGTCGGCATTACGCAGCTTCTTGATGATCCAGTTCGCCAGCAAACGCGGCAATCCGGAGTGGGCGACCGACATCGCGAACGCACCGAGCAGGGCGTAAGACAGGGCGATCTTTGCGCCGCCGGCAAGGCCGTCCTGGAAGGCAACCATCGTGGCGGACATGCCCATGCCGGCGACCAGGCCGCCCACGAGGGAGGCCACGAAGAGAGAGATGACGACGTGCACGCGTGCGACGCTGAGGATCAGCATAACGAGCACGGAGAGCACGACTGCGTTGAAGAGCAACATGTGTGTTCCTGTGTTGAGGGTGCGCGGGTGCGCAAAATAAGGGGGAGGTAAGCCGCTGTGCGGCAGGTGGTGTCAGCCGAGATGGGAGTCGGCGTGGATGGATGCGTCGACGGCACCTACCAGTGCGGTCGACAAACCACCTTCCTCGGCGGCCAGCAATCCTGCGATTGTGGTGCCGCCGGGGCTCGTCACCCGATCAATGAGTTGCGCGGGGATCGTGCCCGCCTCGCGCTCAGCGAGGAGCAGTGCAGCGGCTCCCGCCATCGCCTGCGCGGCGATCTCGACGGCGCTGTCCTTGGACAGGCCGTGCTTGAGACCGGCGCGGGCGAAAGAATCAACAATCTGGAAATACCAGGCCGGAGAGCACGAGGCCAGGGCCTGGAACACGGGGAAATAGTCCTCGCCGATGAGGATGGTGCGGCCGACCGAATCCATGAGGGATCGGACGGCTGCGACCTGCGCGTCGGTGGCGCGCGTGGCCGTCAGGGCGGTCATGGACTGCCCGACGGTTGCCGCGACGTTCGGCATGACGCGCACGAGCGGGATGCCCGCGCCGAAGTCGGTGGTGATCTGGTCGAGGGTGCGTCCGGCCGCCAGGGAGACGACGCAGACGTCGGTGCGACCGACCACGATGGGGGAGATCTCCTTGATGACCGCGCGCTGGTCCTTGGGCTTGACGGCCAGGATGACAATGTCGGCCTGGCGGGCCAGGGACGCGTTCGAGGACGCGGCGGTCGCGCCGAGCTCGTCGGCGAAATCGCAGGCCTTGGCGGCCGTGCGGTTGGAGAACACCAATGTCGCGGGATCGACGCCGGACGCGACGGCACCGCGAGCGATGGCCTGGGCCATGGCTCCCGTTCCGATGAATCCGATACGCATCAGAGTCTCCCGTGAAAGTTGGTCGATTGCGTTGCAGCTTACTCCACTTTGCCGTTTCTTGGCACAATGGCCGAACTGTGAGACGAGGCCGGGGCCCGGACTCCCCGAAGGAGTCCCCAGCCCCGGCCTCGTGCCGAAAAATCGGAAGGATCAGCGCTTGCGCGTGCCGAAGATGGAGCGGGTGATCTCGCGGCCGGCGGTGCGCAGGACGGACCCGAGGACGTTTTCGACCTGGCGGGTGCGGCGTTCGGCGGCGCGCTGGCGGGCGGCCTCCTCCTTCTCCTGCTGCTTCTCGACCTGGCGGCGCAGCTTCTCCATTTCCTTCTGGCGAGCAGCCTCTTCCTTGGCGGCGGCCTTCTCGGCCTCCTTGGCGGCGCGCTCGGCTTCCTTCTCGGCCTCCTTTTGCAGGCGTTCGGCCTCCTTGGCGGCCTCTTCCTGGGCGATGGCTTCCTCGCGGGCTGCCTGTGCATCGGCTGCGCGGCGCTCGAGCTTCTCCTCGGCGGAGTCCGGGTTCACGGCGTCGCGGTAGCGGCCCATGATGACGCTGGACTGGTTGATGCGCGCGACCGTGTCGGCGGACGCGGGGCCCATGACGGAGGCGGGCGCCCAGATGCCGACCGGGGTGACCGGGGTGGGGTTACCCTTCGGATCCAGGACGGTCACGACGGCCTCGCCGGTGCCCAGGGTCGTGAGGACCTCGTCGAGCTCGAGGGACGTCTTCGGGAAGGTCTGGACCGTGGCCTTGAGCTTCTTGAAGTCGTCCGGCGTGGAGGCGCGCAGGCCATGCTGGATGCGCGAACCGAGCTGGGCCAGGACGTCGGAGGGGATGTCCTTGGGGGTCTGCGTCACGAAGACGACGCCCACGCCCTTGGAGCGGATGAGGCGCACGGTCTGGACGACCTGACGCTCGAACTCCTTGGTGGCGTCCGCAAACAGCAGGTGCGCCTCGTCGAAGAAGAACACCAGCTTGGGGCGCTCGACGTCGCCGACCTCGGGCAGGGTGGAGAAGAGGTTGGCGAGCAGGAACATGATGACGGCGCTGACCAGCGCCGGGCGCGTCGAGATGTCGCCGACGCCGAGCAGGGAGATGATGCCGCGGCCGGTCGAATCCATGCGCATGAGGTCGGCTGTGTCGAAGCCGGGGGCGCCGAAGAACTGGCCGCCGCCCTGGGACTCGAGCGCGGTCAGGGCGCGCAGGATGACGCCGGCGGTGGCCTTGGAGACGCCGCCGATCGTGGCCAGCTCGTCCTTGCCCTCATCCGAGGTCAGGAAGGAGATGACGGCGCGCAGGTCGGGCAGGTCGATAAGCTCGAGGCCCTGTCCGTCCGCCCACGCGAAGATCAGCTGGAGGGCCTGCTCCTGCGTGGTGTTGAGGGCAAGCGCACGGGCGAGCAGGATCGGACCGAAGTCGGAGATCTGAGCGCGCACGGGCACGCCCGGGAACTGCGAATCGGCGCCGCCCAGGCTCAGCAGCTCGATCGGGAACGAGGCGGACGCCCAGTCCTGCCCGTTGGCCGCGGTGCGGCTCAGGAGCTTCTCGGAGCTGGCGCCGGCCTCGGCCAGACCCGTCAGGTCGCCCTTAACGTCGCACAGGAGGACGGAGGAGCCGTTCGCGGACAGCCCCTCGGCGAGGAGCTGGAGGGTACGGGTCTTACCCGTGCCCGTCGCGCCGGCGACCAGGAGGTGGCGGTTGAACATGGGCAGCGGCATCTTCGCGCTCACGCCGGGCACGCGCGCACCGTTGTCAATGAGCGTGCCGATCGTGACCGCGGGGACCTCCCAGGAGTAGGCGCCCTGGATCTGAGTAGCGAAAGCCGACAGTTCGCCGCTGGGGGCCGGGGACGAGGCCTGGGCGGCAGGCGCTTCGGCTGCGGGGGCCTCGGGTGCCGGTGCGGCCTCGGCGGCCTCCACCTGGGTGCGCAGCGCGTCGGCCGTCGCGCGGGCGGCTTCCGCCTGCTGGGTCTCGGCCTCGGCTGCGGCGGCAGGTGCCTCTGCGGCCGAGCCCCCCTTTGCTTCAAGCTGAAGACGCAGGGCTTCGGCCTTCGCGCGGGCGGCCTCAGCCTCGGCGGCCTTCGCGGCTGCTTCCGCCGCGGCGAGCTGCGCCTTGAGGTCCTCGATGTTCTCGCTCATGGTGTGGCCTTTCGGCTCTGGGCGCAGTGCGCCACTGTACTTCGACGTTACCGGAACAGTATCCCCTGGGACCGCAGTCCCATGCGAGTTATGCGGGGTGGGTCGGATGTGGGATTCGTCCACAACCCCCACGCGCGCGTCGCAGTTATCCACAGGGGTTCGTTTTCATGTGTCCTCCTGGCGTTCGCCGGGGTTAGCGTGCTGGCATGAACGTGTCACGATGGTTGGCTCGTCGGCGCATGGCGGCGCTGACGAAAGCCGTGTACGACAGTGCCCTCACTGAGGACGATGAACCCCCCGAGCCGAGCCTCGCCCGCCTCCTACCCGGAGGAGCGAGCGTGGCCGCGCTCATCGTCGTGGTCGCCCTGATTGCGGCCGTGGGGGTGTGGAGGCACGCGGCGGCACGAGAGCACACCCAAGCCCTCGCCCAATCCTCCTCCGAGCGAGAAGAGAGCGAGGCCGCGGCAGACGCGACAGGCCCGTCCCCATCCGTACCCGCATCAGCAGGGGAGCGCACCGACGATGTCGTCGTCTACGTCTCCGGCGCCGTCGCATCCCCGGGAGTGCTCACTCTGCCCGCCTCTTCCCGAGTCATCGACGCCATCACGGCGGCGGGAGGCGCAACGCCCGAGGCCGACCTGGAATCGATCAACCTCGCCCGACTTCTCGTCGATGGGGAACAGATCCGGGTCGGCGTTGTCGGGGAATCGCCACCAGCAGCCTCCGAGGCGGGCACACCTGCGGGGACGTGCGTCCGACTGGCCACAGCCACCGAGGCCGAGCTCCAGACCCTGCCCGGCATCGGCCCGGCACTCGCCACACGCATCATCTCTTACCGGGCCACCCACCCTCGCCTGTCCACCGTCGAGGAACTCGACGATGTGCCGGGAATCGGCCCGTCCCTCATTGAGAAGATTCGGCCGGGTGTGTGCTGATGAGTGACACCCAATGCGCTCCTCGCATGATCGACCTGCGCCTCGCGCCCGCAGCCACCGGCACCTGGGCCGCCACCTGGTGGGCGACAGGCCACCCAGCTCAATGGGCATGGATTGGAGCGTGCGCCCTCGTCGCGCTCGGATGCGTCACCTCCTACGCGCGCTCACAACGAGGCCGGAAGACACCCAGACACGCCCTCACCCCGCCCCGGTCCGCTCGCCTCGGCCTCGCACTCCTCCTCGCCTGTGTGGCTTGCGCGCTCGCGGTCGGATCCACCGCCCGTCGACAATACGACGCCGACCCAGCCCACCGCGACTCCGGCCCCATCCACGCGCGCGTCGTCCTCCAAGCCGACCCAGCCCCGCCCTCGTCCGGATTCTCAGCGACACGAAGCGCCCGCGCGCGCATCGAGGCCGTCTCCGTGGGGGAGGAGTGGCAACCCGCGAACGCCACCGCACTCGTGCGCGCGCCCGGGTGGCAGGACGCCTCGCGAGGAGACGTCTACGAGGTCTGGGGAAGTCTCGACGCGACCTTTGCAGCAGACGCACCATCGGTGGGCACCATACGCGTCAGGCGTGCCCAGCTCATCGCCAGGCCCGGTGGCCTGTCTGCCTGGATGCGCTCCACCCACCGGGCCTTCGCCCACGCATGCGCTCCACTGCCCAGGGACGCACGCTCCCTCGTCCCC
>CATYYP010000038.1 GCA_958415245.1 Schaalia odontolytica
CCGCAGGGCGCGCCGGCCCCCTACGCACCCCAGGTGCAGGTCGCCCCGCAGGACGCCCGCGCCTCGTTCTCTGCCCCCACCGGAGAGGGCTGGTCGGGCCGCGCGCTCAATGAGACCGAGAAGCGTACCCAGGAGGCGCTCCTTGCCCTGAAGGCGGAGATCGGCAAGGCGGTCGTCGGCCAGGATGCCGCGATCAGCGGGCTCATCGTCGCCCTCGTCGCGGGCGGTCACGCGCTCCTCGAAGGCGTGCCCGGCGTCGCCAAGACGCTGCTCGTGCGTACCCTGTCGCGCGCCCTCGACGTGGACATGGCGCGTATCCAGTTCACCCCCGACCTCATGCCCGCCGATATCACGGGCTCGATGGTGTGGGACGCCGGGCAGTCCGAGTTCGTCTTCCGTGAGGGCCCCGTCTTCACGAACCTGCTGCTCGCGGACGAGATCAACCGTACGCCTCCGAAGACCCAGTCGGCCCTCCTCGAGTCGATGGAAGAGCACACCGTGTCGATCGACGGCGAGACCCGTCAGCTCCCCGAGCCGTTCATGGTGATCGCGACGCAGAACCCGGTTGAGTACGAGGGCACCTACCCGCTACCCGAGGCCCAGCTGGACCGTTTCCTGCTTAAGCTCGAGCTGCCGCTGCCGTCGCGTGAGGCCGAGATCGACATCATCGCGCGTCACCAGGCGGGCTTCAGCCCGATGGCGCTGGCCGAGGCCGGCATCCGCCCGGTCGCCAGCGCAGCCGACATTCAGGCTGCCCACGCGGTGGCATCCCGCATCGAGGTCTCACCGGCCGTCATGGCCTACCTCGTTGATCTGTGCCGCGCGACGCGCACCTCCCCCGCCGTGCGTCTGGGTGTGTCTCCCCGAGGCGCGACCGCGCTGCTGCGCACCTCGCGCGTGTGGGCGTTCCTCCAGGGCCGCGGCTTCGTCACCCCCGACGACGTCAAGACGATGGCTCCCGTGACGCTCGCACACCGCCTGGGTCTGCGCGCCGAAGCCAACCTCGAGGGCGTTACCGCCACGGACGTCGTCGCCGGTGTCCTCGCGGCTACCCCCGTGCCCCGCTGAGGCCCCCGTGGCGATTTCGGCGCGTAGCGCGCTCCTCGTACTGGTCGGGCTCATCCCCCTCGCCTTCGCCCCGTCCCGCGCTCTGGCGTGGGCGTGGTGTGGCCTCGTCGTGGCCGTGTGCCTCCTCGACGCCTTCGCCGCGCCCTCCCCGCGCACTCTGCGTCTCAGCCGTGACGTGACCGGGCCGATTCGTGCTGACCAGACCACCGAGTCCCGCCTGCGGCTGACGAACACGACGAAGCGCCACATGAACCTGGATGTGCGCGACGCGTGGCCCCCTTCGCTCGATCCGTCGCCGGTGCGCCAGCGCGTGCGACTGCGCCCGGGCACCTCCGAGCGCGTCTCCACGGTGCTCGCCCCGACCCGGCGCGGCACCCGCGAGGCCGACGTCGTCACGATTCGTTCGTGGGGTCCCCTGCACCTGGGAGCGCGCCAGGTGAGCCTATCCGCTCCCCTGTCCCTATCGGTACTCCCCGAGTTCAAGGCGCGTGTCCTACTGCCCTCGCGCCTGGCCCGCCTCCACGAACTTGAAGGAACCACACCGACGACGCTGCGCGGCGCGGGAACCGAGTTCGACTCCCTGCGCTCCTACGTCGTGGGCGACGATCCGCGCGACATCGACTGGCGCGCGTCCGCACGTTCGACGGAACTGATGGTGCGCCAGTGGAGGCCCGAACGCGACCGCCACGTCGTGATCGTCGTGGACTGCGGGCGCGCCTCTTCGGCCCTGCTCGGAGCCCCAGAGCACGAAGAGGTCGACTCGATCGCGCTGGGACGCGCCCCGCGCCTCGACTCCTCCATCGAAACCGCCCTGCTTCTCGCTGCCCTGGCCGACCGAGCGGGCGACAAGGTGCACCTGATCGTCCTCGACTCGGCTGTCCGCGCACGCGTGTCCGGCGTGCGAGGAGCCAAGGTCATCGAGACCCTGGCCCACACGTTTACTGATATTTCGCCCCGCCTGGACGTCACCGACTGGTCGGAGATGGTCAGCACGGTCGAGCAGACCGTTCATCATTCCGCGTTCGTCGTTATCGCTACAAAGATTCCGCCAGCCGGCATGGAAACCGAGTTCACCGACGCGCTAGCGCGTCTCAGCGACCGCCACACGGTGCTGGTTGCATCGGCGACCGATCCGGATGAAATCCGGGCGCGGGCAGGACGCGAGGACGCCGAGCAGGTGTTCCTCGCAGCCTCCGCTTCCCTCGCCGAACGATCCGACGAGGCGGGGGCCACCGACGCTCGCCTGGCTGGCGCGCTCACCGTGCGCGCCTCGGCGGGCCTGCTTCCCGCTCGGACTGCGGACCGCTACATCGAGCTCAAGAAGAGCGGCCGACTCTGAGCCGGCCCACTTTTCGCGCTCGTTGACGCCGCGTGAGGGCCTCACCCCGAGACGGGCTGGTAGTAGCCGGCGTCAATGCCGACGTCGGCGCTGCCGCCCGCCTGGTGTGCGCGCCGCCCGAGAATGAGGATGTATGCCCACACGGCGGCCGTCATGAGGGCGCCGAGGGTGATCTTGACGGCGTCAGGCAGGTCGGAGGGCGTCACGAAGCCCTCCAGGACGCCGGATCCGGCCAAGAGGATGGCACAGCCCGCCGCGACCGTCATCGCGCCGCGAGCCGCCTGTCCGACAGCCTGGAAGCGCGTCATCGGACCCGGCACGAGCAGCGACCAGAAGACGCGCAGGCCCGCCGCAATCGAGATGAAGACGGCAGTCAGCTCGGGAAGTCCGTGCGGCAGGATGAAACGGAAAAAGTGCCAGACTCCCCCGTAGCTGAAGACGATGGCCGTTGACGTGCCGATGCTCGTGGCGTTCTCCCACAGGATCTTCAGCGGGTAGACGCCCGTAATCCCCGTGGCCACGCCCACCAGGGCGATCCAGGCATTATTGGCCCACACAGACAGGCCAAATTCCGCGTTCGTGTCCTGGTGGTAGTACTCAACGAACGCGCTCTGCGCATAGTACTTCAGCTCCTCAGGGGTACCCAGCTCGTTCATGACGTCCGGGTGACTCATCAGGTAGTGCGCTTGGACGCCCGCGATGGCAATGAACACTGCCATCACGGCCAGGATCACCCAACGGATCCGGTAGAGCGTGAGAGGTAGGGACACCGTGAAGAAACGCGCGACAACGGCTCCGGACAGCCCTCCAGTGCCCGCGAGACGCCCGCGCGCGGCGGAGAGGATGCGCGACAGCTCCGCGATCACGTCGGGATCGGGGTTGAGCGTGCGAACGCGCGCCAGATCCGTCGTGGTCGAACGGTAGAGACGGTCGAATTCGTCGATCTCGTCGCCCGACAGCGAGCGCTGGCGCGTCAGCTGTTCGAGCCGTTTCCATTCCGTTTCGCCACTTACCCGCAGCACATCAATGTCCATTGTACTAGCGTGTCATATATGAGCACGCAACGCAGTCAATCGAGCGCCATTCAAGACGACTATGTGCGCACGGGCGAGGCAGTCACCCTGGACGTGACCCCGGCCTCGCCTCCGGAGCGCTTCGCCGCCGCCGTGATGGATGCGACGACGTACTTGATGTGCACGGTCGTGCTGGTACTCATGGCCGTCAGGTTTACCTCGCCGTCCGCGTCGATCCAGCGCGTGATCATCATCGGCTTCTTGTCGACGACGATGTTTTTCCTGCCGCTGGTAGTCGAGATCGCGACCCGTGGGCGTTCGTTTGGGAAGTGGGCATTTAACCTGCGGGTCGTGCGCGACGACGGCGGTGCGATCACTGCCCGCCATAGCGCAGTGCGCGTCTCGACGGGCATTCTGGAGAACTGGGCGACCTTTGGCGGCCTGGCTGCACTCGCGGAGATCATGAGCTCAAAAGGCAAGCGCCTGGGCGATCTGGCGGCCGGGACGATGGTGTGTTCGCAGGGCGCATCCGTGTTCTACCCGCCCCTCGTGCTGCCGCCGGGCCTCGAAGACTGGGCACGCACAGCGACGATCCTCCCCCTCGACGATGCCCTCGTCGCGGAGGCTCGTGCCTTCCTGCAGTCGAATCGCTCGTTGAAGACGGACGTTCGAGGACAGGTCGCCGTCTCGCTCGCACAGCGCCTGTCGCGTCGCGTGCAGACTCCCCTCCCCGATGGCCTCCACCCGGAGGTTGTGATTGCGGCTGTGCTGGTGGCCCGCAGGGATCGCATCTGGGGTCGGGAGGTTGAGCGTCGCTCGCGCGGCCAGGTCCGCTTCCACGAGGCGACACAGGCTCGTTTCGGTCTGTAACCCCTAGCCGTTGTCCTCGGTGTCCGTGCCGTCGACGACGGTGAACTGGGCGCGACGTCGCGCGTAGGGGCTCGACGGATCGAGCGGGCTCGAGGTGTCGGGGGTCCCCACTGAACGCGCTGGCCCGAACGGTCCGGTGGTCGGCTTGCGGGTCTCCTGAGGCGGCACCGGGGCTGCCTGCGCCTCCTGGGCGACCCTGCGCACGGCATCGACGAGCGCCGCGAGATCATCCCCCGAGGGCGGAGCGGGTTCGAAAGTGGTTGCCAAACGCACGACCTGCCAGCCGAGCGGCGCGGTGAGGTTGTGCGCGTGTTCGTCGCACAGGTCGTAAGAGTTAGGGTCGGCGACAGTCGCGAGGGGGCCGACAACGACCGTCGAGTCACGGTAGTCGTAGGTCAGGGTGGCGACGGCGACCGTGGAGCAGCCGGGCTTGGAGCAGTGGCGTTGGGCAATCACGCCCCTAAGAGTACGACACTCTGTACCGGTATCGCCCGCTTCGGCGCGCCATACGCCTACCCTGAGGGGGTGTTTCCTACGCGCCGCCATGTCTCGAGTCGCGACCGCCACGGTCGCGGTCCGCGCGGTCCCCTATTTTTCCCGGGAACTCCGGCGTGGAGGACGCGGCGTGAGGACTTCGATCTGATGGTCGGCGAACTCGTCACCGAGCTCATTCGTCGATGGCCGCAGGTGGCCACGATCGAGTTTGCGGTCGAGGATGTTCCCCCGTCGAATCCTGCTCCCTGGGAGTCTCACAACGTCGTCGTCGCGCGTATTTTCCCCGCGGATCGGCGTCGCGGCCTGCACGATCGTATCGTTGTCTATCGCCTGCCGATCACGCTGCGGTGCGCCCCGGAGGAGGTCGCGGTTATGACGCGCAGGGTATTGATCGAGCGCATCAGCCACATCCTGGCGCTGCCGCCGGACGAGATCGACGACGCGATGCGCTGATCGGCGCTTCAGTTGGTGGTGCGGATGGCGCCGCTGACGGCGCTGATACCTTCCGTGCCCACGTTCCACGTCGTGGTCATGCGACCCACAGCTGTGTCCGCGGAGACGACGATAGCCGCCTGGATCGGAGAGTCCGCGCTGAGGGTTCCACCGTTGTCGGGCAGGTCCACGAGGGTGGGGATCCCGGGTGCAACGTAGATGGTGCGCCCGCCCACGCGCACGGCGACCGCTCCGGGTGTGGAAGCAGACGTACCGCTCGACTGTGGGTCCTGATCGGCACCGGACTGGCTCGCCCCGGACTGCCCGCCGCTCGGAGAGGGCGACGCCCAGATGTCAGGGGTTGCGCTCGGGCTGGGGGCATCCGATGAGGCGACGCCTTGATCATTCGACGAGGCCTGGGCGTCCGCGGGTGCGTAGAGCAGGAGGCTCGCGCGCACGTTGGTGACGCCCGAATTGGTGGCCAGGGAGGTGGCACGGATCGGCGTCGTGGAGAGGACCTGGCGTCCCATGCCCTCAATCTGGGTGGCGCCGGGAATGGTCGCCTCGGTCAGGGCTGTGGCGGGAGTCGCGTTGGACCGCATGATCCAGGCACTCGCTCGCTGCGCCCACGGCGCACCGAGGGTGATTGTCGTCGTCTGAGCCACGACCTCGCGATCGGAGGTCACGATGAGCGTGATCGGACTGGAGTCGCTGGACGCGCCGTCGAGGGGCATGTCGAGGGTGGTGCCTTCGGCGACCGTCGCCTCGCCTCCAGCCAGGGGGTGCACGCCGGTCGAATCGGCGACGGAGACGCTCACGTGGGCCTCTCCCGACGGCGAGGCAAGGCGCAGCAGGGAGGTACCCTTCGGGTCCACGCCGAGGATGGTCTGCGTGGTTGCGGGCACGACCGCGGAAGCCAGGGTGGTGCCCTGCGGGATTTCACCGTTCATGAGGGAGGCCTGCGCCCAGGCGGCAACCCCTCCCCCGTCGGCGGTCACATGCACGGCCAGTGCGCTCTCGTCGGGGAACCATCCGGCGAGCAGCACCGAGGCCGAGGAACGTGCGGGGACTGTCACCTGACGCGGTGCTGCGTTGAGCGGCCCCGACGCACCATACCCATCGATGCTGACGACCGAGGCTGTGGGGCCGGGGTTGGACAGGATCAGGACCATGTCGGCACCCGCGGTGGTCGCGCCGGTCGCGATCCACTGAGATGTGCGAGCGGCCGCGCAGCCGACGGCGCTGAGGCCGGCGAGTTCACCGCCGCCCTGACCGGCGAGGGTGAGGGCCGTCGGGATGACACCGCCCTGCCCTGTGACAGAAGCGGGTGCGGGAGACACGGGAGCCGTCGCCAGCGAAGACCAGGTGGTGCCCGCCGCGACGTTCGTGGTCTCAAAGGGGTCGACAATACCGGAAGGGCAAGCGAGCTGGACCTGCGAGGGGTGCGCGCTCTGCGCAGTACCTTCCACCACGGCAGGAGCAGACGACACCCACATGGAAGCCGAGGCCACAACCGCCGCGGCGATCCCCGCTCCCATCAGGGTCGTCAGGGAGTTGGCTGGGCGCTTCGTCATCTCTTCCTCCACGCGGATAGGGCGCTTGCTGCGGCGACGACCAGGCACACGCCGGAGGCGATCCGCCAGGGGATGATCCACCACGCGTTGTAAGTGAGCGTCAGGTGCCCTGCGGTAGGCATCTCGAAGGCTTGAGACCATCCGTCGGCTGCTTCAGTGGCGGCCAGGGCGGTGCCGTCGACGGATGCGCGCCATCCGGAGTCGGCGCGCTCGGCGAGGATCAGGGTGCCGCTCGCATCAACGTCTCCGCTGACGCTGAGCTGGCTGCCGCCAACCGGGGTAGTGACGCCGGACGCCGACTCGACGCGGACGCGCGACGGGGTCGCACCGCCCGGGCGCACACGCCAGACGGTGCCCGAGTTCGTGTCGCCAACCTTTTCGAGGCCGGAGGCGCGGTCGAGTCCGGAGGTCAGGGCCTGGGATCCGCTGGCGCCCAGGGGCACCAGAATCGTGTCGATATCGTGGGCGGCCAGGGTCGCCACGGTCGCGTCATCGGGGTAGACGACGAGCGTGTAGGCCGCCTGGGCAAGTGAGGCCGTCGCGGGGTCGCGCAGGACTCCTTCCGCAGCGCCCGAGCGAGCCTGAGCGAGGGCAAGGGCGCGCGTTGCCGGCGAGCCATCGGTCAGGGAGGGACCCGAGCCTCGCCACAGGAACGCGTTGACTGTGCCGTTCGTGGGGTCACCGTCGAGGACGAGGATGCGTCCCGCGCGTGTCGAGCGCTGAGCCTGCGAGGCGACAGCGGAGACGATCGGCGAGGACATCGGGGAAACGGTCGAGCGCTGTGCGAGCGCGAAGGTCGGGGTGTCCGCTGCGTCGCCACGTGCGGCGAAGGCGGAGGCCGCCGCGCCTCCTCCTGCTCCTAGCAGAACGAGCGCACTCAGGGCGCCGAGCGCTCGCACGGTAAAGGGGCGCGAGCCGTCCCATGCGGGACGCGAGGCCTCGACCTCGTCTTCGTTGCCCGAACCAGATCTGGCGGCGAGCACGAGCAGGGCACCGAAAGACAGGGACAGCGCGGGGGCGGTCCATGCGTGAGCGACGAACGCTCCGGAGATTCCCACGCCGATCTGTGCGGCTGCCCAACCGGCCGCGGCGGCCACGAGGGCTCCGCAGAAGGCGAGCGCAGCACAGCGAGTGCGCAGGCGCAGGAGAGCAATGCCCGCGGCGGCAATCATGCCGGCACCGATAACGCCCAGGGCAGCAGTCTCGAGGGGCGTTGACGGCGCGGCGGGCATGCCGAGCATCGCCATCCACGAGTCGGCTCGCGTGTAGGCGTGCACTCCCCCGCTCGTCGAGGCGAGTGCCGGCCATGCCGAGGGGCGCGCAGTGATCGAGACGTAGGTGGGAACGAGGAGGACGAGGGCGGGCAGTGCCACGAGGAGAGACCGACGCGACCGCCACGCCAGGGCACCCGCACCCAGCGGGAGCGTCCAGGGAGCGCAGCAGGCGAGAACGACGAGTGCGAGAGCGGCGCATCCGCCATTGACTCCACGCGGACGCAGCGGGGCCTCATCGACGCCGCCGGCACCTGCTACCAGCAGAGGCTTCGGCTGACCCACACAGTAGGCAACAAAGACCGGCAGGGCCGCGTGCGCGAGGGTCGCTGCGAGAACGCCGTGCGTGGCGCTCATGAGCAGGGAGGGGGCGAGTGACCAGGCAAGGGACACGAGGAAGCGGACGCGCAGCGACGAGGCGAGCGCGCGCGAGGGAATCCATGCCACCATCGCGGCGATCGGCGTTGATGCGACAAGCAGGAAGGTAGCAAGCGCTCCCGGGGTGATGCCCATGGGTGCAAACGGAGCGCTGAGAATCGCCATGAGGATCGTCAGCGGATCAGCCCCGCCGGCGTACCCGTCACCACCCGGAATCCACGCAGACCACGCGGCGGCCCACAGCTCGGACCACGAGGAGGGCAGGGACACCCACGCGCCACCCACGAGGCCTCCCGCCGTCCCCCACCACTGCATGAGTGCCGGAACGGCAGTCAGGATGAGGAGCCCCAGGGCAGTCGATGCCGAGCGGAAGCGGTACCGCCGCATCGAGGCAACAACCAGCGGATCAATCCGCTCTCCATGCTCATCTTCGTCCACGCCTGCGGGTTCCTTGCGCAGCATGGCGGGAGCCGTCTCAAGCGCGCGCAGGGCCGAGCGGGGAACACGGCGCGACTGAGCTGCGCGTGCACGCCCCGCCAGCAGGCGCGGGGTCGCGCCAATCAGGGAGACGAGGGCGCCGATTTCGGGCAGGGCCAGCGAGGCACGGCCCGTCAGGATGCGTCCGAGTGCGCGGGCAGGGCTCCACACGAGGAGCCACAGCGCCAGGAACGGCAGGATGAGGGCGGGCACCGCCTTGCACCAGTTGTACATCTGGGCGTAGCGGCGCTTGCGGAACGACCCATCGGTCGCATCGTTGCCGTCGACGAGGGCATCGGAGACATCCCCAGTCGGTTCGCTGTGGTCCGTGTCCGAAGCGGCGTCGAGCCCGGAGTAGAGGGAGACGCGGGCGTGACGCACGCGCGCCTTGGGGGCCACAATCACGCGATATCCGGCCAGGTGCAGGCGCCGCCCCAGGTCGAGGCCGTCACCGAAGGGGCCGAGCGCGGGATCGAATCCGCCGACTGCCTCGTAGGCCTCGGCGCTGATGAACAGGCCGGCGCTGCCGACGCCGAGGACGTCGCTCGTGCCATCGTGCTGGCCCTGGTCGATGTCGTCATCGCCGATACGCTCGAGTCGGCGGGCACTGGCCGTAGCAAAGATTCCGAGTTCGAGGAGACGGCTGCCGTCCCAGCTCATCTGCTTGACGCCGACGGCGCCAACGGTCTTGCCGACGGTGGCCGCCTGAATGAGTTCATCGAGACACTCGGGTTCGGGGGCCGAGTCCTCGTGAAGGATCCACCACCAGTGTTCCGAGGTGAAAGCGGCTCCCTGTGCGCGTGCACGCTTGATTGCATCGCCCAGGTTGCGGGCGCGGCCAACGCGAACGAGCTGCGCTCCCTCGGGAACGCGTTCGGACGGGAAGGGGGTGACGTGGCGACCTGCGACGTCAATGATGGTCAACGAGTGCGGGGCCATCGATTGATTCTCGATGGCCCGCAGGACGGACTGAGTGAGCGGCGCCTCTCCCCTCGTGACGAGGATCGCGCCGACGGAGCGCTGTGTCGGGCTCAACCGGCCATACGGCGCAGGCGCCGCCTCTCGCGCTCGGACATGCCACCCCAGATGCCAAAGCGCTCGTCGTTAGCCAGCGCGTATTCCAGGCATTCTTCGCGCACCTGGCAGGCCTGGCAAACAGCCTTAGCCTCGCGAGTGGAGCCACCCTTTTCAGGAAAAAACGCCTCAGGATCCGTCTGCGCACACAGAGCGTGCTGCTGCCACGCAAGGGGGCCGTCAATGCGGGCGTACTGCGCCGCGTCGGCGTCCTCGGACCACTCCAGGGGTCCGTCACCGAAGATGTTCCACATTGCGGGAGCTCCTTATAACGAATCGATCAATACGAGAATTACACGCGTGTCATTGTCGGAAGTCAAGCCGTTTCGCGATATTGAGACCTTTTCCGTAGCGCTTGACCCACCGGTAAAACAATGCCCTATTTCGAGGACTTCACAGTTACTAAGTACTTGGGTCGCCTGGGACCTTCGATATACTTGAAACCATGAACAATAAGTCCTTAGAAACTATGAGCAGGCTCACCTACTGTATCACAGCGATTAACGGATGGTCAGGTCCAGCACTCACCCAATACGGCCAGGAGCGGGTTGAACTGGGAGGACCCGTGGTCAGCCGTTGGTTAGCGAAGATCGCGAACTACCTGACAAACGAACTTGCGGCCGATCTGTTCGGCACGGGCGAAGCGACACCAACTCGCATCTACACGACGCTTCAGCCCTGGCAAGACACCCTCTGGCAGATCGCAGCACGGGCGATGGGATGGGAAGTTCTCGATACACGACGTCCGCTCCCCGG
>CATYYP010000039.1 GCA_958415245.1 Schaalia odontolytica
CCCCCTCGGTTAAAATAACCGGGGTGTGGGTGGGGGTGTTTTTTGCGCCCCTTTTGTGGGGGGGGGGGGTTACGGGGGGGGGGGGGTCCCCCGATTTGCCCCCCCCCGCCCCACTTTTGTTTCAGATGTCCTGTTGCGGAAAATCTGAGTCAGTCGTCCAGGTGGGCGACCGCGTAGTCGGCCTCTTCCTGAGTGAACTTCTCGCCGTACTCGCTGACGAGCTGCTCGCGAATTGCCTCATCGGACATGTTGAGCGTCTTTTCGTATTCCTTGGCCTTGGCGAGGGCGTTCGCGTTCCAGTCGGCCTGGATGTTGTCGATCGCGTACTGGGCTGCCTCGGGGGAGAATCCCTCAAACTCGCTGGTGAGCTGGTCGTAGATTCCCTGCTTCGACATGTGAAGCGTCTTCGAGTAGTTCTCTGCAGACTTCAGTGCCTTGCGGTAGTCACGCGGAACGTCGTCCTTCTTGGGGTCGGTCGTCGATGGCGCTTCGGTCGTTGGATTGTCTGTCGGCTTGGCGTCGTCCGTGTCGTGGTGGACGAAAAGCGTGACCTTAGCGTCCTTGCTGAGAGTTGCTCCTGCCTCGGGGGTCTGAGAGGTGACGGTCCAGTTCGTCACGTCGAGTACCATCTTTTTGCCCGACTCGTCCTTGAAGGAGATGTCGACCTTGCCGAGTGCTTCGAGCGTCGCGCGGGCCTCGTCGCCACGCATGCCGACGACGTTGGGCACGGTGATCTCCGCGCTTGATTCTGTTGTCGTGGATGCTGTCGATGGCTCGGCGTCCTTGGTGCTGTTCTTGCCCTTGGGGTTCGTCAGGCTGCCGATGAGGACAAGGCCGACGAGGACCGCGATGGCGATGAACCACCATTTTTTGTAAAACGGCTTGGGCTGAGGGGGTGTCGCCTGCTGGAAAGGCGAGTGAGGGGCACCCGGGGTGGTGCTTGGTGCATTGTTTCCGAGGCCGTACTGCGGTGTTGGGCTTGTCATCATGACTCCTGTGTCGAGTGGACTTAGTGAGTAAACCTAGTGATGTAGGACATGTTTGTCAACAACTAATTACTTTAAAATCTTGGACTTGTCAGGCATCTCGTGGGCTACCTGCTGCATTGTGGAGGGTGATACCGGCCCGGCGGTCGCAGATGTGGGCGGGGCCTGGGAGACTAGGCACATGAGCTCATCCGCGCGCGATGCCCGCCGCCTCACTCCCGTTGAGGTGGCGACCGCTGGCGCGCTCTCGGGCCTGGCCGTCACCTTCGGCCTCATCGCCGCGGTCACCCCCGTCTTCCAGCTCTTCTTCCAGGTCGCTACTGCCGTCCCCCTCGCCATGGTTTCGCTCAAGCTGCGACCCCGAGCCGCGGTCGCAGCCTTCGCCTCGACGATCCTCCTCGCCATCGCCGTCGGCGGCGTCGCCACCGCCGGCCGCTCCTTCCAGGCGGCCCTCGTCGGCCTCATCATCGGCTTCCTCCACAAGAAGCGCGCCTCCTGGCTGCCCGTCTGCGGCGTCGCCGCCGGCCTCGGCGTCATCTGGGGCATCGGCACCGGCCTCGCGTTCTGGGTGCTGTCCGACTTGCGCACCCTCGGCCTTGAGAGCATCCAAAAGACCCTCAATGGCTTCCTCAAGCTGATTGGAAACATCCCCCACTCCGGCGGCTTCGTCGACGCAGGGCATCAGCTCGGCCAATGGTTTGTCGACTGGTGGTGGATCTGGATCCCCGTTACCCGCTTTATAGGCGTGGCCTTCCTGGTCCTCGCCGCACGGTGGCTCCTCGGCGCCATCCTCAGCCGCATCTCCCTCGACGCGGGCTGGGACCCGCTCCTGGCCGCGACCGCCCGCTCGGCGGACCTGCGTGAAGGAGCCGAGGCCTCGTCCCCCCTGCCTCTCACCCTCACCGACGTCGATTTCACCTACCCGGGCGCCGACCACCCCGCCCTGAGCGGTGTCACCCTGAGCTTCGAGCAGCCTGAATTCACGGTCATCGTTGGGCATAACGGCTCGGGCAAGTCCACCCTGGCCCTCCTCCTCGCGGGTGCAGAACCCGGCTTGGGAACGCGCCAGGGTAGCGGCGTCCTCGGGGCTGTTGGCGGGACCGCGCTCGTGGGACAGCGCTCCGAACTCCTTGTTCTCGGACAGAGTGTCGCCGAAGATGTCACCTGGGGCATGAGTGCGGAACATATCGCCGGCCTCGACCTCGATGAGCTGCTCGAGCGCGTCGGCCTCGCGGGCCTCGCCGATGCCGACCCGCGCTCGCTCTCCGGCGGGCAGCTTCAGCGCCTCGCGCTCGCGGGCGCCCTCGCGCGCTCTCCGCGCCTGCTCATCTCCGACGAATCCACTGCCATGATCGACCGCGCGGGCCGCGCCGAGATGCTCGACCTCCTCGCATCCCTGCCTGCGCGTGGCATCGCGGTCGTCCACATCACCCACGACCCCGCCGAAAGCGCGCGCGCCGACCGCGTCGTCACGATTCGTAGCGGGCGCATCGTCTCCGACCGACGCGCGGGGGAGGACGCTCCCCTCATCGACGAGGCCGGGGATCCTTCCGCTTCCCCCGCCCCCGGTGCGCCGACTGTGTCTTCTGTGGCGGGCACACCCGCCCTCATCAACGCCGACCACCTGTGGGCCGACCGCGTCGCCCACACCTACGACCTCGGTACCCCCTGGGAGAAGCCGGTCCTGCGCGACGTCAGCCTCATCCTCGACCCCGGCCAGGCCATGCTCATCACCGGGGACAACGGGTCGGGTAAGACGACGCTGTCGCGCGTCCTCACCGGCCTGCTCGTGCCCACCTGGGGGCGTGTCACCCTCGGTGGGCGCCCCATGGAACGCTGCGTCGGCGATGTCGCTCTTTCCATGCAATTCGCGCGCCTCCAGCTCCAGCGCCCCTCCGTGCGCTCCGATATCCTCGCCGCCGCAGGCTACGGTCCGCGCGTCGGCACCGGCTCCGCCCACCGCAAGGGTGCGATCAGCCGCGAGGCGGGCGACCGCATCGTCGCCGAGGCCATGGAACTCGTCGGCCTCGACCCCGCCCTCGCGTCGCGCGGCATCGACGACCTCTCCGGAGGGCAGATGCGCCGCGTCGCCCTCGCCGGCCTGCTCGCCTCGCACCCGAGCGTTCTCATCCTCGACGAGCCCATGGCGGGCCTCGACGCCGCCTCGCGCGACCTGCTCATCTCCGTCCTGGACGAGCGTCGCCGCGCAGGTCTATCCATCCTCGTCATCTCCCACGACCTCGAAGGCATGGACTCCCTGTGCGGCACCCACGGCCACCTCGCTGAGGGGGTGCTCTCATGATCGAACCCCACTCCGCCTGCGGGGCGACCGGTCCCGGCGGCGGCGCCAGCGAGGGTCGCTTCTCGAGGACCCCTCCCGGCCTCGGCGAAGGGGCCCCGCGCCCGAAGCCGCGGCGAAGCGCGGGCTTCACCCTGCCTCGACCCCTGCCCTGGGCGACGCCGCTATCGCGCGCCTGGCCCGGCACCCTCATCGCCTGCTGGACCGTGCTCACCACGTGCGTGATCCTCTCGCCGCGCTGGTCGACGCTCGCGATCGTCGGTGGCCTCATCGCCGTCGCGTCTCTGATTATCCGGCTGCCGCTGAGCGTCGCGCCGCGCCCGCCCCTGTGGATGATCTCCGGTTTCATTGGCGGCTGCATCGGCGCCTGGCTGGGCGATGGGCTCGAGCTGTTCCTGAGAGTCTCCACCCTGGCGCTCGTCGTCCTGTGGGGATCGGGCCTCATCGCGTGGGTGACGCCGACCGCGGCGCTCGCGGCTGCGCTGCGTTTCTTCCTCACCCCGCTGCGGCTCCTGGGAGTGCCAGTCGATCAGTGGTCGCTCGTCATGGCCTCCGCCCTGCGAGGTCTGCCGATGCTGCGCGACCAGGCGCAGGCGGTGCTCGATACCGCCAAGCTGCGCCTCGGCCAGGATGTGGCCACCCTGTCGCTGCGCGGCTACGTGCGCCTGAGTGTCGACGTCATCACCGCGATCCTGTCCGCCACGTCGCGCGGCGCCGCCGAAACCGGGCGGGCCATGTCCATGCGGGGTGCCATCGAGGCGCATGACGGTGTGGTCCGTGGCGCGCGCGTGCGGCTCGGCTGGGTGGATGTCGCTGTCATAGCTGCGAGCCTGTTGGGGGTTGCTGGCATCGTTGCGTGCCGGTTGATGCTGTAGCTTGTCGCTGCTGTTTTCGTTGTGATTGCAGTGTTTTGTGGGCGGTGCGCGCATGTCTGTGCCCTGGGTCATACGATGCTGATTTGACGTGGAGGGCGTGATACCCCTATTCTTTCTGGGTACGCGCGAGTGGCGGAATAGGCAGACGCGCACGGTTCAGGTCCGTGTTCCAGTGATGGAGTGGGGGTTCAACTCCCCCCTCGCGCACGATGAAACCGCAGATCCTTTCGGGATCTGCGGTTTTTGTTTTCCCTGCTTGCGGCGGCGGTGTCGCGCTCCTGTTTTCTCGTGTTGCTTGTGGTCCCACGGGTATTCCGGGCGCCGGAGGGACCGGCCGCCCGCGAGGCTAGGCGACCTCACTTCGTTCGCCGCCGCACCTCGAAGCCCGGCCAGGCCCTGCCGCCGCCCATGGGCACCGCGGCCTGGCCCTCCGGCGTCCTCCGGCGCCCCACACATCGGTGGCGGTGGGGGTTTTGCGCCATGCGAAGCCCTCTAACGGCGTGTCGCCGGCGTGTCGGAGCTTTGGATGGCGTCATTCCCCCGTTTGGTGGCTGCGGGGCTGTGACTAGAGGGGTGTGGCCGCCAAACTGCAGACCCATTGGGTGAAAAACGCTGGAAACAGGCTGTTTTGGCTGAATGGGTCTGCACTTTGGCGGAATTGGTGGGTGTGAAGGCATTGATTGTGCTATCCGGCGCTGCAGGTGACGCGGATACGAGTGGGATCTGCTAGCTGGGTCAACTTGTCTGGTAGCATCGCCCGCCTATCTCGCATCCCACACGTCACATAGTTGAAGATTCAATCTAACCCCCGTACGCTAACGCCATGAAATACTTCGGATTCCTGAGCTTCGGCCACTACTCGAACGGCGGCCGCCACGGCATCACCGCCGCCGAGTCCCTTCACCAGGCGATCGACCTGTCCGTCGCCGCCGACGAGCTCGGCGTCAACGGCGCCTTCTTCCGCGTCCACCACTTCGCCCCGCAGGCGGCCGCGCCCATGCCGCTCCTCTCCGCCATTGCCTCGCGCACGAAGGCCATCAAGGTCGGAACCGGCGTCATCGACATGCGCTACGAGAACCCCCTCTACCTCGCAGAGGAGGCCGCCGCCCTGGACCTGATCGCGGACGGCCGCACCGCCCTCGGCGTCTCCCGCGGCGCCCCCGAAATCGCCAACAAGGGATGGGAATCCTTCGGCTACCGCTCCGAAGAACGAAACGGCGCCGACCTCGCCCGCGCCCACTACGGGCGATTCCTCGACGCCATCGACGGAAAGCCCATGGCCGAGGCCGCACCCCTGCACGAGCAGTACCCGACCCAGATGAACCCGGGTACGCCCCTGCCGGTCCTCCCGCACTCGCCCGGCCTGCGATCCCGGATTTGGTATGGTGCGGGATCCAACGCCTCGGCGATCCAGGCGGCCCGCGACGGCGTCAACCTCATGAGCTCGACCCTGGTCTTCGAGCATGGTGACAAGCCTTTCGGTGACATCCAGGCCGAGCAGCTGCGCGCCTACCGCCAGGCGTGGGCCGAGGCCGGGCACAACTGGACGCCGCGTATGTCCGTGTCCCGCTCGATCTTTCCGCTCCTGTCCGAGCGCGACCGCGGCCTCTATGGCCTGAGCGCCTCGGGAGATCAGGTGGGCCACCTCGACTCGGGCATCGCGACTTTCGGACGCACGTACGCGGCCGACCCCTCGACGCTCATCAAGCAGCTGAGCCAGGACTGCGCCCTCGCGGAGGCTGACACCCTCCTCCTGACGATCCCCAACCAGCTCGGATTCGAGGAAAACTGGTCGATTATCCGCAACTTCGCGGAGTACGTGGCCCCCGCGCTTGGGTGGGAGCCGGCGCGTCCGGGCGCCCTCCCGACGGGTTACGACATCGACGAGGCCGGGGCCGAGTAGGGGGTCACGCGAGGACCGACTGAACGCGTGAGCGTCAAGCCGGGGTGGGGCATTGGGAAGCCCCACCCCGGCTTCCCTTTTTGTGTGTGCTGGCATACACTGGTCGGACACTATCCAAGCAAGACAATGAGGTCTTCACATAATGGCTCGACGCTCCAAGGGCGCGGTGTCAATCAATCCGCGCTCCGCTCAGAATATGTCCACGCGACCGGCAGATTTCTCGAAGAAGAAGCAATCAATTAGCCCGGTCAAGGTATTCGGCGCCGTAGCGGCGCTGGCGTGCATCGTGACCTGCCTGTTCGTGCAGCTACCCGGCCTGGATGTGGCCGGAACGCGCATGTTCGGCATCTTCCTGGCGGCGATTCTGCTGTGGGTAACGGAGGCGGTGCCGCTCGCGGGCACGGCCGTCCTCGTTATCTTCTTGGAGGTCCTGTTCATTTCGGACCACGCGCTGCTGAGCGTGGGTGAGGGCGCCCCGGCATACACGAAGTTCTTCGGTGCCCTGGCTAACCCGGTCATCATCCTGTTCCTGGGTGGCTTCATGGTGGCCGACGGCGCCGCCAAGTACAAGCTGGATCGCGCCCTGTCGGCAGTCCTCCTCAAGCCTTTCATGGGCAAGCCGCGCTTGACGGTCATGGGCGTCATGCTGATCACCGCGATCATGAGCATGTTCATGTCGAACACGGCGACCACGGCGACGATGTTCGCCGTCATGATGCCCGTCATCATGGCCCTGCCCGAGGGCAAGGCGCGCACAGGTATTGCTCTGTCGATCCCGGTCGCTGCGAACGTCGGCGGCATGGGCACGCCGGTCGGCACGCCCCCGAACGCAATCGCGCTCGGCGCCCTGGAGAACGCGGGCGTGCAGGTGACCTTCCTGCAGTGGATGCTCGCGGCCGTCCCGCTCATGCTCGTGCTCCTGGCACTGTCGTGGGCGTTCATCGCGTGGCGCTACATCCCCAGCGACGCCAAGTTCGACATTGATACGTCGGCGCGCTTCGAGAAGTCGCGCAGCGCGATCATCTTCTACTCGGTGGCGGGTCTGACGATCCTCCTGTGGATGACGGAGTCGCTGCACCACATTTCCGCCAACGTCGTGGGCTTCCTGCCGGTCGTGGTCCTCCTGATGACGAAGGTGATGAGCGGGGATGACCTGCGCGCCCTGGACTGGCCGGTCCTGTGGCTGGTCGCGGGCGGTATTGCGCTGGGTTCGGGCGTGGCGGCCACGGGCCTCGACAAGTGGATGCTCGGCTCGATCCAGTGGGCCTCGATCCCCGGTATCCTCCTGATCTTCGTGCTGGCCCTCGTGGGCTGGGTGACCTCGAACGTCATTTCGCACTCTGCGTCCGCGAACCTCCTGATCCCCATGGGCATGGGCCTGGCGACGACGGTCTCCACGAGTGCCGCAGAGATCGCCATCGTCATCGCCCTGGGCTGCTCGCTCGGCATGTGCCTGCCGATCTCGACCCCGCCGAACGCGATCGCGTACTCGACGGGCACGACCCCGACCCGCGAGATGGCGATCGTCGGCATCGTCGTGGGCGTCGTGGGCATCATCCTACTGGCGTTCATCGCGCCGCTGACCTGGGGATTCATCGGGGTGATGTGACGTGTCCGGGGACGAGGCCATGGTCGGTTCGGGGGCAGCGCGCCCCCGGCCGGGGCTGGCCCGCGGCTGGACGCAGGGGCCGGCGGCGGAGGACGCCTCGGTGCTGGCCCGCACGGATGTGCGAGCTGGCGGTCACCGAGTTGGTCACCCGATTCACCTGCTGGTGTGTGGCGACGACTCGCGCTCGATTGCCGCGCCCGTCACGAGGGATCTGGCGCACGCTTTCCCGGGCCTGTGCCTGGATCGCGTTGACGGAATCGAGGACTTGGCCGCATACGACGCGAGCCTGAATCCGGGCGACCACGTGCTCATGGGACTGGTGACCTCCGAGGTCGCCGATATTGATGCGCTCATTGATCGGGCGGGGACGATCCCGGCGCTGCGTCGCATGCAGTGGGTCGTGGTCACGGATCGCTCGGAGCACCGAGACCTCGTGCGGTGCATACAGTCGGACGCGCTCGCTTCGGTGTTGAAGTCCCCGTGGACGGTGCCACTCCTGGCGGGTCAGGCATATTCGACGATGGTGCGCTACCTGCGCGGCTGCGGCTATTCGGAGAGGCAGATCCGCTCGCTGATCGCGGACCCGCCGCCGTTCGCCGTGCAGGGCCCGCTCCTGGAGGGCTTGGACCGCGACGAGCACGAGGTCGTCATGGAGCTCCTCGCCGGCGTTGAGCGCGTGCTCGGTCAGCGGCCTCGGCTCATCGTCCCCGAGGGGATCCAGCTGGTGACTCAGGGCGAGCCGGTGGGTGCCGTCTACCTGGTGCTCGACGGGCAGGTGTCGCTGCACAGGGATTCGGCGCAGGGCGAGGTCTTGGCGCACCTGGCGTCGTCGGGCCCGCTCATCGGCCTCGTGTCGCTGGCCCGCGCGGAAAACGCGTTCTTCACGGGCGAGACGGCGACGGAGGTGACGCTTGTGCGCCTAACGACCGAGCAGCTCCAGATCGTCATCTCCGAGGACCCGTCGATCGGCGCGACCCTGACGGCGCTCGCGATCCGCTCGCTGACGCGTCGCCTCATGCGCGCCGAGGACCTCCATCTCGAGAACGCGATGCTCGCCGAGGACCTCGAGGCCCAGAAGGAGGCCCTGGCGGCCACGCTCGAGGACCTGCGCGCCACCCGCGCCGAGCTGGTCGAACGCGCGCGTTTTGCGATGCTCGGCGAGCTGAGCGCCGGCATCGCCCACGAGCTCAACAACCCGGTGACCGCCCTCGTGCGCGCCGCCAAGCACCTGCACGAGGATGTCGATGCGGCGCTCGCGGCACCGGCCACGGCCTCGTCAAGGGAGGCGATGGCCCGCGCCCTGACCGCGCCCCCGCGCTCCACGTCGGTTGAGCGCGCCCTCATGAAGGAGCTCCTGCCCGTCGTCGGTGACCGCACGCTCGCGCGGCGCCTCGTGCGCGCGGGGATCCAGGGGGCGGACGGCGCGCGTGCGCTCGCGCAGATCCCGGGCGGCATCGACGCGTACGAGGCCGGGGCGCGCCTGGGCGGGTCCCTGCGCTCGGTGCTCGCCGCGGGTGACCGCGTCATCGAGCTGACCCAGTCCCTCAAGGGATACGCACGCCCGGACGCCGAGGACCTCAAGCCCGTGGACGTGCGCGAGGGCATCGACGATGTCCTGCGCCTGACCGCCCACAGGGTGCGCGGCATTCGCATCGACTGCGACTACGAGGACGTGCCGCCCGTGTGTGCGCATCCGGCGA
The DNA here is from genome assembly GCA_958415245.1 of Schaalia odontolytica. Lineage (GTDB taxonomy): Bacteria > Actinomycetota > Actinomycetes > Actinomycetales > Actinomycetaceae > Pauljensenia > Pauljensenia odontolytica_D. The sequence goes on from CATYYP010000039.1 coordinate 9,373, forward strand.
AGCTGCAGCAGGTGTGGACGAACCTCATCGTGAACGCGGCCGAGGCCATCGAGGACGAGAACGCCGACCTGGTCGCGGCAGCCGAGGCCTCGGGCGGCGTGCCCGAGCTGCCCGCCCGCGGCGAGGCTGAGGCACTCATACGCATCACCGTACGTCCCACGCCCGAGGGCGTGAGCGTCACCATCCACGACAACGGCCCGGGCATAGACCCGGGAATCGTCGACAAGATTATGGAGCCCCACTTCACCACCAAGGCGGGGCGCGTCCGATTCGGCCTGGGCATGGGCATGTCCATCGTCCGAAGCATCATTGCCGATCATGGGGGCACCCTCACGATTGACTCTCACCCGGGATCCACGATCATGCGGATCTCGTTGCCCGCCCAACCACACGAGGAGGAATCATGACCCTGACAATCCTGTCCCTTGAGGACGAAGCAGATGTGCGCGACGCGCTCGAGCGCGATCTTGAACAGTTCTGGGACAAGATCCGGCTCGAAGTCGCCGAGGACGTTGACGACGCGTGGGCCGTCATCGACGAGATCGTCGAGGACGGGGACGAGCTCGCGCTGGTGCTGTCCGACCACCGCCTGCCCGGAAAGTCGGGCGTGGATTTCCTCGTGGAGCTCATGAAGGACGAGCGCTTCGGCGCGACCCGCACGGTCCTGGTCACCGGGCAGGCCGACCAGTCCGACACGATCCGCGCGGTCAATCAGGCGGGCTTGGACTACTACATCGGCAAGCCCTGGAACCCCGAGGAGCTGCGCACGGTCGTGCGCGACCAGCTCACCGAGTACGTCCTGGAGACCGACGTGGACCCCCTGCCCTACGTGAGCGTGCTCGACGGCGTGCGCGTCATGGAGGCAATCCGCTAAACCCTTGACAAAAGGGTCGCCGCACAACCAACGACGGTTGCGCGGCGGCCCTTGTTGTCTCTGTCAGCCCTGGGCCGTCGGCTCGCACGACCACAATGGGAGCGACTGCCAGTTATCGGGCGTGCCCGTCGCTCGCAGGGGGACGACGTCGGTAGCGGGGAACGTTGCGAGGACTGAGGGAAGGGCGGTTCCATCTCCCAGGCCCATCGTGCGGGTGAGGTATTGGACGAGCGTGAGCTGGTCGAAACACTTGTTTTTCTTTGGTGACAACTCTCTGATTCCGAGAATTTCAGCGTCTTCTGGAAGCTTCACTTGTCGCAGTGTGCGATTAAAAAGTCGTCCCTGGTGTGCGCAGATATTGCGGAGAATTCTGAGTATGTCGAGCCAAGAATTGACCTGTGACCGACTTAAGTGGCTCTTCATAATTGGGGGTGTAGTTGGGGTCTGAATCCGCCGGTTT
>CATYYP010000040.1 GCA_958415245.1 Schaalia odontolytica
CCTGACGGGCTGCCTGGCGCTTGGCTTCTTCGGCCTCGCGGCGTTCACGAGCTTCACGACGTTCGCGGGCTTCTTGAAGCTCACGCTGGCGCTGTTCTTCCTCGCGGGCGACGGCTGCGCGGCGCTGCTCCTCGGCGGCGTCTTCGGCCTGGCGGGCCGCCTCGCGCTGGCGCAGTCGCTCGGCGAGGGCGGCGCGTCGATCCTGCGGCTCGGACGGCAGCGGGGTCTTCGGTGCGGCGGTGTGCGCGGGTGCTGCATCGGCCGGAGGGGCCGGGATAGGCGCGGAACGCTGCGCGGGCGCCGAGGCCTGGGGGCGCTGGGCGGTCTCGCTGCTGGGCTGCGGGACCTGCTCGGAGCGAGTGGGAGCTGCGTGCCTCGGGATGGAACCTGTAGTCGTGCGGGTGGTGGCGGCCTGTGCGGGTATAGGAGCAGCGGGCGCAGGAGCCTTCTGCGCGGGAGCCGTCTTGGCCGTGGACCGCGTCGGGATCGGGGCCGATACCGGTGTTGGTGGGTTCGCTGCGGGGGCCGGGACGGCTGCGTGGCGACCGGTCGAGGTCAGCGATCGGACAGCCCCCGATACTGCGGGCTCCTGCTCGCCGGTCGCCTCGGGGTGCAGGCGACGAACCCGAGTGGGAGTGGACACGGGGCGAGAGACCGGGGGAACCTCGGCCTCGTCGAGGATCCGCGGGACGGCGGCGTGGCGACCCGTGATCGGGATCGGGGCCGAGGAGGGGGCGATCGTCGTCGCTTCGTCGAGGACGGGCAGCTTGGCGTGGCGGCCCGTCGTCGCACGCAGCTTCGGAGTGAGTCCCGAGGGGGGCTGCAGCATCTCGTCGGGCAGGGTGCGGCGCGTCAGGTGCCGCACCGGTGCGACGATCGGCACCGATGGCTGGACGGGTGTGCGCACCTCTTCGGGGCGCTGCGCGGCCTTCGGCAGGGGCAGCGGGCGAGGGGTCACGGAGACGCCCATCGCTTTGGCTGCGCTCGCGATTTCGCGCACGGCTGCGGACCCGGACTCGGGGCGCTTCGCGGGGTCCTTCTCCAGCAGGTGCAAGATGACGTCGGCCAGGGGCTCGGGCACGAAGTCCGGCAGCGGCGGAACGGGATCGTTGACGTGCGCGAAGGCGATGTCTACCTGGGTTTCGCCGGTGAACGGGCGTCGACCGGCTGCGGCCTCATAGGCGATGACGCCGAGGGCGTAGAGGTCACCGATGGGGGTGGCGACCTCGCCCATGGCCTGCTCGGGCGGCAGGTACTGGGCGGTGCCCATGACCATGCCCGCGGCGGTCAGGTTGACCTGGCCCTTCGCGCGAGAGATGCCGAAGTCCGTCAGCTTCACCATGCCATCAGGGCGAACAATAATGTTCGCGGGCTTGATGTCGCGGTGCACGACGCCCGCGCGCGCGGCAGCGCCCAGCGCCATCGCGACCTGCACGAGGATCGGCATGAGGTACTCGGGCTCAATGCGGGAGCCGCCGCGCAGGTAATCCGTCAGCGGATGGCCGTCGACGAGCTCCATAATGATCCAGCCGATACCGTCTTCCTCGCCCGAATCCTGAGTGTTGGCGATATTCGGGTGCGAGATCGACATCGAGTTACGGGCCTCGAGGCGCAGGCGCGAGAGCGAGAGCTCCTCGCCCGTCAGCTCGGGGCGCAGGACCTTCGCGGCGACGATGTGGCCGCTGACGCGGTCGCGGGCCTTCCACACCTCGCCCATGCCGCCCTGGGCGATCGGGGTGAGCAGCGTGTAGCGCCCCCCGAGCACTCGCCCGGCGCCGGAAGTCATGCGTGGCGTGCTCACTGGAGCCCCGCTTCCAGGAGGGCACGGGCGATCGGGCCGGCCACGTCTCCACCGTGCGGCGTGGGATCGTTGTCGTCGCCCTCAACGAGGACGGCGAAAGCGATGTGCGGGTTGTCCGCCGGGGCAAAACCGACGGCCCAGGCGTTCGCGCGGTCGCCGTTGCCGGTCTCGGCGGTACCGGTCTTCGCGGCCACCGCAATGTTCGGCAGGGCCATCGTGGTGCCGGTGCCGTAGGGCTGGGAGACCACGGATTCCATCATGGCGCGCAGCTTTGAGGCCGTCTCCGACGAGATCGGTTTAGCGGCGTCGGTCGGGCTGTTCGTGCGCACGACCTGATTGTCGGCGTCCACGATCGAATCGATGAGGTAGGGGGTCATCATCTGGCCGTCGTTCGCGATGGCCTGGGCGACCTGCGCCATCTGCAGAGGCGTCGTCTGAACCGTGTATTGGCCGATCGAGCTCATCGCGAGCTGCGCGGCGTCCGTGTCGGCGGGGAACACGGAGGGCGTCACCGTCAGCGGGATCTGCGACTCGCGGCCGAAACCGAAGCGGTTCGTTACGTCGAGGAGCTGCTGGTTTGTCAGCTGCTCGGAAGCCAGCACGAAGGTCGTGTTGCACGAGCGCGCGAAGGCCTCGGTGAGCGTCGGGTTGCCGTCACCGCAGGTGGAGGACTCGATGTTGGAGACCTCGGTCGCCGTGCCCGGCAGGGTCGTCGACACGGGTGAGGGCATGTGCATATCCGGGTCGGCGAGGCCGTTTTCGATGAGGGCGATCGTCGTCAGGATCTTGAACGTCGAGCCGGGGGCGTAGCGCTCGGAAATCGCGCGGTTGAGCAGCGGGTTGTTCGGATCCGAGGAGAGCGCGGAGAACGCGTTGGACACCGCGCCTGCGTCGGAGGAGGCCAGCTGGTTCGGGTCGAAGGTCGGCGACGAATACATCGCCAGAACCGCGCCGGTGCGCGCATCCAGGGCCACGACGGCGCCCTTGCGGTTACCGAGGGCCTCGGCCGCGGCCTTCTGCATCTGCGAGTTCAGGGTGAGGGAGACGCCTCCGCCCTGGCGGTTCTGGCCCGTCAGGAGGTTGCGCAGGCGCTGTCCGAGGAGGGTCTGGGACTGGCCGTCCAGGACGTCCTCCTCGGCGGCCTCGATGCCCGTCGACGCGTTGCCCACCGACGAGAAGTAGCCCGTGACCGGCGCGTACAGCGGCCCCTCGGAGTAGGTGCGCACGTAGCGCTTCGAGTCTTCCTCGCGCTCCGAGGAGGCGATCGCCGTCTTGTCAACGATGATCGGGCCGCGGTCGGTTTCGGCCGCGTGCAGGATCGTGCGCTGGTTGCGAGCGTCGGCATTGAGTGAGGACGCGGAAATGAACTGCGTGTTCGTGACGCCCACGCCCAGCAGGGCGAACATCAGGAGAACGATGATGAAGATCTTGCGGATCTGGTTATTCACGGCTCACTCACCCACTCCCACGGCAGGCTGGATACCGGAGTTCCACGGCGCGGGGGCCGAGGCCGGGCGGCGAGCAGCGTCCGACACGCGGATCAGCAGCGCGACGGTGATCCAGGAGGACACCATCGACGAGCCGCCCGCGGCCAGGAACGGGGCCGTCAGGCCGGTCAGAGGAATGATGCGTGTGATGCCGCCGAGCACCACAAACAGCTGAATGGCCAGCGAGAAGCTCAGGCCGGTCGCCAGGAGCTTGCCGAAGCCGTCGCGCACCGTCAGCGCCGCGCGCAGGCCTCGCTGGATGAGGATCAGGTACAGGACCAGGATGGCGGCCATGCCGGTCAGGCCGAGCTCCTCCGCGAAGGAAGACAGGATGAAGTCGGAGTTCGCCAGCGGCACGAGCTGCGGGTAGCCGCGACCCCAACCGGTGCCCATGAGGCCGCCCGAGGCCTGGCCGAACAGACCCTGAACGAGCTGGTAAGAACCTCGGTCGTACACCTCGGGATCCAGGGCGTTGAGCCAAATGTTGAAGCGCGTTTGCACGTGGCTGAAAGACTTCACCGCGATCGCAACGGCCGGCACGAAGAGCGTGAAACCGATGACCAGCCACGACACGCGGTTCGTCGCCACGTACAGCATCGCGACGAACAGGCCGAAGAAGAGCAGCGAGGTACCCAGGTCGCGCTGCAGGACGAGGATCGCGATGCCGATCAGCCAGACGACCATGATCGGGCCGAGGTCGCGGGCGCGCGGCAGGCGCATGCCCAGGAACTTGCGGCCGCCGATCGCCAGATTGTCGCGGTTCGTCACGAGGTATCCGGCGAAGAAGATCGCCAGCGTGATCTTCACGAGCTCACCGGGCTGGACGGAGATGGGACCCAGGTGGATCCAGACGCGCGCGCCGAAGGTCTCCTGGCCCAGGCCGGGAATCATCGGCAGGAGCAGGAGGAACAGCGACAGCGCGCCGAAGGTGTAGGTGTAGCGGCGCAGCATGCGGTGGTCGCGCAGCATGATCAGGATGATGGCCGCGATAACGATCGCGATGCCCACGAAGAGCGCCTGGCGGAAGCCCACCGTGGCCTCGTCCCTGCGTGCGTACGACAGGTCGAGGCGGTAGATCATCGCCAGTCCCAGGCCCGTCAGCGCGACGGCGACCGGCAGGATCACCGGGTCCGCGTAGGGGGCCAGGAAGTGCACGCCGACCTCGGCGATGATCGCGATCGCGACGAGCACGCCGACCTGCGTGAGAAGGTTCGCGGGGATCTCGCCCGTGTAGTTCAGCGAGGTCAGCACGTAGCCGGCGATGCCGACGGCCAGAGCCAGGCCCATGAGGGTCAGCTCCAGGAATCGGCGAGGCCGGGCGGGCGCGATCGATACGGTAGCCATTAGGAGGCGCCCCCGCTCTGTGCCCCGGACTGGGCCTCACCGGACTGCGGCGCGCCCGACTGGGGCGTCGGCGACGAGGGGGTGGCGGGCTGGACGACCGAGCGGCGCAGACCCTCGATGTAGGAGTCGATGTCGGCGCGCGAGGAGCGCAGCACCGGGGTGTCGAGGCGCTGGCGGTCCACGGGCGCGAGGTCGGACAGCGCGACGTTGGAGACCTCCACCGCGTGGGAGAGCTGCCACGGACCGATCGACTGGGGGATGCCCTGGTAGATGACGACGTAGCCGTCCTGGCCGATCGCGTAGTACTGGGTCTGCGTCCACTTCCACGACATCCACGACGCGGCGACCACGAGGACCGTCACGAGTGAGATGAACACGGGGGTCCACCACGAGGAGCGGGGCTTGAGTTCGACGGGGGCCTCGTCCTCGTCGCTGGGGGTGCCCGAGGCCGAGGAGCCCAGGGCAGCGGCGCGCGCGGCCGCTCCGTCTCCGCCGCGCGACTTGGCGTTGCGGTCGATGGCCGCGGCGCCCACGATCTGCGGAGGAGCGGGCGGGAACGTGCCGGCGGGGACGATGTCCGCGATCACGCACGTGATGTTGTCGGGGCCGCCGCCCAGGAGGGCCAGGCGGATGAGCTCTTCGGCGCACTCGCCCGGATCCTTGAAATCGGCCATGACCTGGCCGATCGTCTCGGGGGAGACGAGGCCGGACAGGCCGTCGGAGCACAGCATCCAGCGGTCGCCGACGACGGCCTCGCGGATCGTCTCGTCGGGGGCCACGTCGGCCTGCGCGTCGCCGAGGATCTTCAGGACGACGTTGCGGTTGGGGTGGTGCTCGGCTTCCTCGGGCGTGATCTGGCCGGTGTCGACCAGGTACTGCACGAAGGAGTGGTCGGTCGTGACCTGGGTGAGCGTGTCGCCGCGCAGCACGTAGGCGCGCGAGTCACCGATGTGGACCATTGCGAGGCGGTTGCCGGAGCGCATGAGCGCGATGCAGGTGGTGCCCAGGCCCTCGAGGTCGCGGTCGCGGCTCGAGCGGTCGGTGAGCTCCTCGTGCGCGTCGAGGAGGGCCTCGCGCAGGAGGGGGAGCATCGAGTCGGCCGGGTGCGAGTCCGTGTCGAGAGGCACGAGGTGCGCGAGGGCCACGGAGGAGGCGATGTCGCCGCCCGCGGGACCGCCCATGCCATCGGCGAGGACCAGCAGGTTCGCGCCGGCGTAGCCGGAGTCCTGGTTGTTGGAACGTACGAGGCCCACGTCGGAGCGGGCAGCGTAGTGGAATTGAACCGCGTTTCCTGACATATCAACCCACCAATTCGAGAGTCGTCTGGCCGATGCGGATGACGTCACCGATCTTGAGCTGGCGTGGGGTGCTCAGGCGCTCGTCGTCGATGAAGGTGCCGTTACGGCTGGAGAGGTCTTCGATCCACCAGCCGTCGGACTGGGGGGTGAGTGCCGCGTGGCGGCTGGACGCGTACTCGTCTTCGAGCACGAGGGTGCACGCGGGGGAGCGGCCGATGACGATGGGCGCCTCGCCGAGGGGCAGCATGGTGCCGACGAGGGGGCCGCCGGTCACCAGGAGATCCTTGGGAGCCAGCGGGTTCGTGGAGGTGCGCTTCTTGTTGTCCTTGCGCTTCTCACGGGAGGCTTTGCGGCGTGAGGTGGCCTTGTCGCGTCCCTTGCCGCGCGGGGTCACGACGGTGCCGAAGATGTCGCGTCGCAGCGTGTTGACGGCCGCGAGCACGAGGAGCCACAGCAGCACCAGGAAACCGATGCGGAAAACGGTAAATGCGAGGTCAGTGGTCACTTCATTAAACTCCGCTCTGGTCTGGGTGTGTCCAGAAGAGGATCTTGGTGCGTCCGATGACGATCTGGTTGCCGTCGAGTAGGGTCGCTGCGTCGATGCGGTGGCCCTCAACGAAGGAGCCGTTGGTGGAGCCCAGATCGGTCGCGATCACGCCGGTGGGGGTGATGCGCAGTTCGAGGTGTCGGCGCGAGACGCCCGAGTCGTTGACGACGATGTCGGCTTCGGAGCCGCGTCCGATGACGGTGACGGGCTCGGTGAGCAGCCACTTTTCGCCGTCGACGTCGATGATCGGGTGCTCGGGGGAGGCGTACGAGGCCGTGGCGGGAGCCGCGGGTCCCCGGCGGTTTTCAGCGTCGACCTTCAGGGTGCCGCTGGGCTCGGAGGCGTCCGCGATGAACTCGATCGTGACGGGGCCGAGGAGAGAGTAGCTGTTCGCCGCGGCGTGTTCGGTGGCCTGCTGGGCGAACTCGTCGGCGAGGACGTCGAGGGACGCCTCGAGGGAGGTGAGGTCGGTGCGCGAGGCGTAGACCGAGAAGTGGTTCGCGGCAATGATGCGCGAGGCGGAGACTTCCTGGACGGATTCGTCCATGGCGCGGCGGATCGCCGTGGTGATGTCCACGGGCTTGATCCCCGACCGGAACACGCGCGAGAAGGCGCCGTTGACGCCTCTCTCGACGGCGCTCTCGAAGCGGTCGAAGATACTCATAGTCGTGCTCTCCTCATTCCCCCGCGCTGTGCGCGCGACGTACGGTGTGGGTGGAAGCGAGGCCGCTCCCAGTGACAGTTTAGCCGCCGCGCGAAGCGGTGTGGCCCCATCTGTCGGGATGTTCCCGATGAGCAAAGGCCTGCGCGCTCGCATCGAAGGCCCGTCATGGCAGGGAATACCTTGCCATGATGCGCCTGTGACATTTGGTGCACATGTTACACGTGTGACGATAAGTGTGTCGGAGCAAACAGAGTGTGGACAGGTCGTGTCGCATTTCTGTCGCTGGCGACTGTTGTTGGAGCCATCGAAAATGATGTGGGTGTGCCCGCCATCTGGCGGGCACACCCACATGCGTCTTGAGTTGAGGGAGGCGGTCAGGCCGCGTTGTTCGCGCGACCCGGCCCCGGCCTCGTGAGAATCAGAAGTCCCAGTCCTCGTCCTCGGTGTCCACGACCTCGCCCATCACGTAGGACGAGCCGGAACCCGAGAAGAAGTCGTGGTTCTCGTCCGCGTTGGGGCTCAGGGCCGCCAGGATTGCGGGGTTCACGTCGGTCGCGTCGGCCGGGAACAGGGCCTCGTAACCCAGGTTCATGAGCGCCTTGTTCGCGTTGTAACGCAGGAACTTCTTGACGTCCTCGGTCAGGCCGAGCGGATCGTACAGGTCCTCCGTGTACTGCTCCTCGTTCTCGTAGAGCTCGTACAGCAGCGAGTACGTGTAGTCGCGCAGGTCATCCTGGCGCTCCTGGCTCGACTCATTCACGGCCAGCTGGTACTTGTAGCCGATGTAGTAGCCGTGGACGGCCTCGTCGCGGATGATGAGGCGGATCAGGTCAGCCGTGTTGGTGAGCTTGGCGTGCGAGCTCCAGTACATGGGCGCGTAGAAGCCCGAGTAGAACAGGAAGGACTCGAGCATCGTCGAGGCGACCTTGCGCTTCTCCGGGTCGTTGCCGTCGTAGTAGGACTTGACGATCTCGGCCTTCTTCTGCAGGGCCTCGTTCTCGTTCGACCAGCGGAAGGACTCGTTGATTTCCTCCGTGGATAGCAGGGTGGAGAAGATCGACGAGTAGGACTTGGCGTGCACCGACTCCATGAACGCAATGTTCGTGTAGACGGCTTCCTCGTGCGGGGTGCGCGCGTCCGGAATCAGCGACACCGCGCCGACCGTGCCCTGGAGCGTGTCCAGCAGGGTCAGGCCCGTGAACACGCGGTTCGTCATGAGCTGCTCGTCCTTGGTGAGGGTCTTCCAGCTCGGCAGGTCGTTGGAGAGCGGAATCTTCTCAGGCAGCCAGAAGTTGCCCGTCAGGCGATCCCAGACCTCAAGGTCCTTGTCGTCTTGGATCTTGTTCCAGTTGATGGCCTCGAACACGGGCTCGGTCGCCATGGGGGCTCCTCTATGTGCGGTGTCGGACGGACGAGGCCGGGGCGGCCTCGCGTATAGGCTCCAGGATAGTGGGTGCGAGGCCCGCGACGAGGCTGGTGGCCCGTGTTTCGTGGACGAGGTCACCTCGTCGGGGTGGATCCTTCTTCGTCGACGTCGATCGGATCGCCGTTCTTGTCCAGCATGCCGTGGCGCTTCATGTACTGGTACCGAGGGTTGATCCATCGGGGTACGGGTATCGGGAAAAAGTACCAGACGAGACCGGTAATGATAATTGCCAAGGTTATTACAAGGAGTGGCAGCTGGATAAACTGCGGAAACCTTCCTTCATTACCGATTGCCACGAAGCTGCCGACCAGAAATGCACTTCCTGTTGCAAGGGTGCCGATCGATTGGTACTTGTCGTTCATGCGTGTTACCGAGCTAATGAAACGCGCATTTTGGCCAAATTGCGAATCCGTATATGTCTCGCAATACCACATAGCAAGAATTGACAGACTAAATGGGATGCCGATGATGCCCCAGATCATGAGAGTTGTCCCCTTCCGTGTATAGCTGAGTGCCGTGGACGGGGTCAGCTTGATGAGGGGGTCACGGCTGTGATCTGCGTGTTCCCCGTCGGAACAGGGGCCGTGTACTTGTGGTTGTATTCGTCGTTGTAGCGTTGGATCTCACGCATGACGTCCGCAACCGCGTCGTCCGTGCACTTGAAGTCCTCTGTCGCGGCCGCTAGGCCCAAGTAGATGCCGTTCAGGATCCACGCCATGTGGTTGAGTGTTGAGTTCAGAGCCGTGACGTGTTTGCTCAGAGTTGCATCGTGTTCGCTGCCCGTGTCGGCTGTACTGAGGGCTGGCGTCTTCCTGAGTTCCGCGCACGCGTTGCTGAGCTTCGCAATGATCGAATTAACTTCGTCGTAATTCCATTCGAGAACGACGTACGTCATGGCAGTCTCCTCTCGGGTGACAGAGTGAAGAAATACGTAATGAGTGCCCACAGCTGCGTGTTGTAGATGGGGTGGATGGGGATGTGAGGCCCGGTGCTGGGTGCGAAAAGCGGAGCCTCGACCCTGTAGGCGGCGGCTGGCGTGATGAACGTGGAGAGGGTAGAGGTCGGAACGAAGGAGCCCTTCTTCGTGCGCTCTTCCCGGATCCAGGTGGTGTATGCCCAGCGTTGGGACACGAGAGCCTGCGCGAAGGCGGAATCTGAGGGGCCGTAGGAGGAGTAATTCTCGAGGAGCTGGGCCGTCTGTTCGACGAAGCCTTGCTGTGCGGCATACACGATGGCCGTCGGTAGCACGGGAGGTCCGTCGAAGACGGCAGGATTAGGCGTGAGCGGAGATATCGCCGCCGCGACGTGTGGAATTTCCTCGTTATCGATCTGATAAATGTGAGTCTCAGTGTCGCCGTCGGGGGTGGTAGCGGTGCGGGCGACGACGCAGGGCCCCGCCTGCATCCAGATGAGAGCCTGGCGGCACTGGGAAGCATCCGGAGACGTGGTGGCGATGACCAATCGCGAGCGAGCCGTGCGCATGAGAGTCGCGAGATGATCCGCGTCGCCGGTGAGTCCCTCGGAGGTGGCGAAGCTTGAGGTGACGTCACCCGGAATGATGATGTGAGGACGGTCAGGCATTGCGCACCTCCAGGCTCATAATGATCGCGAGAACGTCATCGTTCAGGTCGCCGAAAGCGGGTGTCGTCATCGTCGCAGTCGCCGTGAGGAGGAAGTCATTCCCAGCGTCGGAATGAATCCACGCCCACTGGCAGGCGGTGATGGGAACGCTGCCCTGAATGTAGATCCCCGTACGTAGCTGCGACGATTCGGGCCGCGCCGGCCACTCGCAATCCTCCAGCATGCGAAAGCCGGGAACCTGATCGGACATGGACCGTGCCGAGTCGGCGAGAGCCTGCGCGGGTGTCGTGCTCGCGGGGATGGGGGATGCGAGCACGAGGAGGGTGGGGGTGAAATCGTAATCGGTATCGATGGGGCCGACGGCGAGGGCAATAACGCCACCTTCAGGAGACGTTGAATC
>CATYYP010000041.1 GCA_958415245.1 Schaalia odontolytica
AGCCCGAGTCCATGGTTCTGACGAAGATTCCGGTTATTCCGCCGGACCTGCGCCCCATGGTTCAGCTGGATGGTGGCCGTTTCGCGACCTCTGACCTGAACGATCTGTACCGTCGCGTGATCAACCGCAACACCCGACTCAAGCGTCTGCTTGAGCTGGGCGCCCCCGAGATCATCGTCAACAACGAGAAGCGCATGCTTCAGGAGTCCGTTGACGCCCTCTTCGACAACGGCCGCCGCGGCCGCCCCGTTGCGGGCCCGGGTAACCGTCCGCTGAAGTCGATCTCGGACATGCTCAAGGGTAAGCAGGGTCGTTTCCGTCAGAACCTTCTGGGTAAGCGCGTCGACTACTCGGGTCGTTCCGTTATCGTCGTCGGCCCGCAGCTGAAGCTCCACCAGTGTGGTCTGCCCAAGCAGATGGCTCTGGAACTCTTCAAGCCCTTCGTCATGAAGCGCCTGGTCGAGAAGAACTACGCGCAGAACGTCAAGGCTGCCAAGCGCAAGGTTGAGCGTCAGCGCCCCGAGGTGTGGGACGTCCTCGACGACGTCATCCGCGAGCACCCCGTGCTGCTGAACCGTGCACCTACGCTGCACCGCCTCGGCATCCAGGCGTTCGAGCCCCAGCTGATTGAGGGTAAGGCCATCCAGCTGCACCCCCTCGCCTGTGGCGCCTTCAACGCCGACTTCGACGGCGACCAGATGGCTGTCCACCTGCCGCTGGGCGCTGAGGCGCAGGCCGAGGCCCGCATCCTCATGCTGTCGACGAACAACATCCTCAAGCCCTCCGACGGTCGCCCCGTGGCCATGCCGTCGCAGGACATGATCATCGGTTTGTTCCACCTGACCTCGACGCCCGACCCGTCGGTGCCCGTCGAGAAGGACGAAGACGGAAACCCCGTGATTCCGTACTTCTCCAGCCAGGCGGAAGCCCAGATGGCGTACGACGCCGGCAACCTGCACCTGAACGCGACCGCGCGCATCCGCTTCGCCGACGGCACCGTGCCGCCCGAGGGCTGGGAAGCCCCCGAGGGCTGGGAGCCCGGCGACGAGCTGATCCTCGAGACCAGCCTCGGCCGCGCGATCTTCAACGAGCAGCTGCCCACCGACTACCCGTTCGTCAACGAGGTCGTCGGCAAGAAGCAGCTCGGCAACATCGTGAACACGCTGACCCAGCGTTACCCGAACGTGCTCGTGGCGGACTGCCTCGACGCGCTCAAGTCGGCCGGCTTCCACTGGTCGACCTGGTCGGGCATCACGATTGCGTTCTCCGACATTCAGGCCTCGCCGCGTAAGCGCGAGATCCTGGCCCGCTACGAGGCCAAGGCCGCCGAGATCGTCGAGCAGTTCGAGACGGGTATCATCCTCGAGGAGACCCGTTACGAGGAGCTCGTGAAGCTGTGGCTGCAGTGCACCGAAGAGGTCGCCGACGACATGCGCGCGAACTTCGACGAGCGCAACACCGTGTACCGCATGGTGAACTCCGGCGCCCGTGGTAACTGGTCGCAGGTTCAGCAGATCGCCGGTATGCGTGGCCTCGTGTCCGACCCGAAGCAGAAGCTGATCGAGCAGCCCATTAAGGCGAACTACCGCGAGGGCCTGACGGTTCTCGAGTACTTCATCGCCACGCACGGCGCCCGTAAGGGCCTGGTCGATACGGCTCTGCGTACCGCCGAGTCGGGCTACCTGACCCGTCGTCTGGTCGACGTCTCGCAGGACGTCATCGTCCGCGAGGCCGACTGTGGCACCCGTGCCGGCCTGAAGATCGACATCGCTCACAAGAACGAGTTCGGTGAGTGGGAGGCGTCCGAGACCATCGAGACGACCGCCTACGCCCGTAACCTCGCCCGTGACGCGGTGAACGAGGCCGGAGAGGTCGTCATGCCCGCGGGCACCGACCTGGGTGACGACCAGCTCGCCGAGCTCGTCGCAGCCGGCGTCGAGCAGATCGTCTGCCGTTCCGTCCTCACCTGTGAGTCGCAGGTCGGCACCTGTGCGGCCTGCTACGGTCGCTCGCTGGCCACCGGCAAGCAGGTCGACATCGGCGAGGCCGTCGGCATTATCGCCGCCCAGTCGATCGGCGAGCCCGGCACGCAGCTCACGATGCGTACGTTCCACACCGGTGGCGCCGCCTCCGCTGCGGATATTACGCAGGGTCTGCCCCGTGTTCAGGAACTCTTCGAGGCCCGCAGCCCGAAGGTCGAGGCGAAGATGAACGAGGCCGCCGGCCGCGTCCACATCGACGACGAAGACCCGAGCGCCCGTAAGGTCGTCATCACCCGTGACGACGGCAAGGAAGACCTGGTCATCGAGGTCTCGCGTCGCCAGAAGCTCCTCGTCTCCGAGGGCCAGCACATCGAGGCCGGCACCCCGCTGACCGAGGGCCAGCTGGACCCCAAGGAAATCCTGCGCATCATGGGCCGCAACGTGTCCCAGAAGATGCTCGTGGACGAGGTCCAGAAGGTGTACCGCGACCAGGGCGTGGGCATTCACGCCAAGCACATCGAGGTCATCGTCCGTCAGATGCTGCGCCGCGTCACCATCCTGGAGCCCGGCGACACGACGTTCATGCCTGGCGAGCTCGTCGACCGCATGGCGTACCTGACGCAGAACCGTCGCGTCGCAGCCGAGGGCGGCCAGCCCGCCTCCGGTCGCCAGATGCTGATGGGCATCACGAAGGCGTCGCTGGCCACGGATTCGTGGCTGTCGGCCGCGTCCTTCCAGGAGACCACCAAGGTCCTGACCGAGGCCGCCATGAACGGCAAGTCGGACTCCCTGGTGGGCCTCAAGGAGAACGTCATCCTCGGTAAGCTCATCCCGGCTGGCACCGGCCTGTCGCGCTACAACGACGTCATCGTCGAGCCGACGGCTGAGGCCATGGCGAACTCGAACTACTCCGAGGCCGACTTCGGTGACGGCTCCGTGTCCGAGGACTTCCTCGACGCGCTGGGCGCCATCGACTTTGGCATGAACTTCCGCGAGTAATCCGGTTCGTGACCGCTTGGGGCCCCGGCCTTGTCCGTGAGAACGTGACGAGGCCGGGGCCTTTTTGCGTGCCCAGGATCGGTTGGCGCGTGCGGCGGGGGAGCGTGGCTGCGGACGTCATGCCGGCAGTACCACTCCGCTGCCACGCAACCACCCATCACGCGACAGATTGTGCGCGCAATCCGACAGAACACACAAGGTCCCACATGAGGTGACCAACCGTGCGGTTGAATAGGTGGTGGCGGTTCCCATCTGCCCTCTGGTCTGCGGTGACCCACGTCTATGGAGACACAAACGGGGATGGAGAGGGAGCTGATCTGGCTCTGGGATGCAGGGTTTCGGAACTGAAAGAGGACATCAACAATGCTTTCCATCAACTGGTCTGATGTGGGGTAGATGGTTGAGTCGATCAAGGTGCCCTTGATCGTCATCGGCGTGGCGCTGGCGCTCGCTATCATCGTCTCCCTCGCTGTTTTCAAGATGGGCAAGCCTGCCCGTAAGCTCACGCGCTCGACGGCCTGGGTCGCGGCGCTCATCGCCGTCGTCGTGGCGGTTGTGTCGATGATGTACGGCGGCTTCAAGACGGTCCTCGACCTGGCGGCCGGCACCGGCGCCCTCACGGACGCGTCGAAAGCCCAGGTTGAGGACCTGGGCAATGACATTTCCGACGAGGGCATGGTTCTCTTGAAGAACCAGGGAGGCGCCCTGCCGCTCGCCAAGGGCTCCGCCATCAACGTGTGGGGCTGGGGCTCGACGAACCCGATCTACGGCGGCACTGGCTCCGGCTCGCTGTCGAAGGACAATCCGACGACCTCCCTCCTGGACGGCCTGCACAACGCTGGTTTCACCACGAACGATGAGCTGACGAATCTGTACACCTCCTACCGCGCCGAGCGCCCCGAGGTCGGTATGTTCAAGGCCGACTGGTCGCTGCCCGAGCCCACGCAGGACAAGTACTCTGACGACCTGCTCTCCAACGCCGCCGCCTTCGGTGACACCGCGGTCGTGACGATCGCCCGCTCGGGTGGCGAGGGCTTCGACCTGCCCCGCGACGTTAACAAGGAGATGGCTGACAACCCGTACTTCAGCTACACGAACAACTCCGAGGAATACACGGACTTCGAGGATGGCCAGGGCTACCTCGCGCTGACGCGTCCCGAGAAGGACATGATCGAGCTGGCGAAGAAGACGTCGACGAAGACGATCGTCGTCATCAATGCTGCCAACGTCTTCCAGCTCGGCGACCTTCAGGACGACCCGGAGATCGACGCGATCGTGTGGGCGATCCCCGGCGGCCAGGTTGGATTCAACGCGCTGGGCCGCATCCTGGATGGCGAGGTGAACCCCTCGGCGAAGACCCCCGATACGTTCCCGCGTGTCATCAAGGCGGGCCCCGCGGCCAACAACTTCGGCGACTTCCAGTACACGAACATGACGGAGTTCGCCCAGGATGACCCCTTCAACAAGGGCACCCAGACGCAGCCGTCCTTCGTCAACTACAACGACTCGATCTACGTCGGCTACCGCTGGTACGAGACAGCCGCCGCTGAGGGCGTCATCGACTACGGCAACGAGGTCGTCTACCCCTTCGGTTTCGGCCTGTCCTACACGACGTTCTCCCAGTCGATGAGCGACATCTCGGTCGACGAGGCCACGGGAACCATGTCCGCGGACGTGACCGTCACGAACACGGGCCAGGTCGCCGGTAAGGACATCGTCCAGATCTACGACAACCCGCCCTACACCGACGGTGGCATCGAAAAGGCTGCGGCGAACCTTCTCTCTTATGAGAAGACGAAGCTGCTGGAGCCCGGTGAGTCCCAGACGCTGAAGGTCACCTGGAACCGCGATTCGCTCGCCTCCTACGACTCGGTGAACGCGAAGGCCTACGTGCTCGAGGCCGGCGACTACAAGATCTCCGCGCGCTCGAACTCGCACGACGTCATCGACGAGAAGACCTACACGGTGGACGCGACGCAGACCTTCAACACCGCCGACAACACGCACGACGGCGACAAGGTCGTGGCCACCAACCAGTTCGACGACGCGAAGGGTGACGTCACCTACCTGTCGCGCGCGGGCCGCTTCGCCAACCTCGCGGAGGCGACTGCAGCCCCCACGAACTTCGAGATGAGCGAGGCCAGCAAGGCGAAGTTCCTCGCGACGTCGAACTACGACGCGGCAGCCGCCGACGCTGACAGCAGCGCGACGATGCCCACCACGGGCGCGAAGAACGGCCTCGTCCTGGGTGACCTCGCGGGCCTCGATTACGACGACCCGAAGTGGGATCAGCTCCTCGACCAGCTCACCGTCAAGGAAATGAACACCCTCATCTCCAAGGGCGGCTACGGCTCCCCGGCGATCTCCTCGATCGGCAAGCTGCGCGTCTCCGACGTGGACGGCCCCGCCTCGCTGAACAACAACTTCACGGGCGTTGGCTCGATCGGCCTGCCGTCCGCGGTGTCCGTGGCGGCAACCTTCAACAAGGAGCTCGCGCGTTCCTTCGGTGACGCGATCGGCACGATGGCGCACGACATGCAGGTGTCCGGCTGGTACGCACCGGCCACGAACACGCACCGCTACGCCTACGCGGGCCGTAACTTCGAGTACTTCTCGGAGGATCCGGTCCTGGCTGGCTCGCAGGTCGCCGAGGAGATCAAGGGTGCCCAGGCGAAGGGCGTGTACGCCTTCCTCAAGCACTTTGCCCTCAACGACCAGGAAACCAACCGAACGCACATGCTGGCGACCTGGACGAACGAGCAGGCAATGCGCGAAATCTACCTGCGTTCCTTCGAGATCGGTGTCAAGGACGGCGGCGCACACGCGATCATGAGCGCGTTCAACTACATCGGCCCCGAGTACGCGGGTGCAAACTCGGCGCTGCTCAAGAACGTCCTGCGCGACGAGTGGGGCTTCCGCGGCATGGTCCTCACCGACTACTTCGCGGGCTACGGATACCAGAATGCCGACCAGATCACGCGTAACGGCGGTGACATGATGCTTGCGACGATCGACATGCCGATCTCGACGGTCAACGTGCAGGATGCCGCGGGTGTCACCGCGCTGCGGGGCGCCTCGCACAACATCCTCTACACGGTTGCAAACTCGTGGATGTACGAGAACGGACAGCCCGAGGTGACCCGGAACGCGTGGGAGTACATCACCTGGGTGGTTGCAGGAATCCTCATCCTGTCGCTGCTCGGCCTTGAGGTGGTGGCGATCCGCCGCTACCGCACCCGCAAGGCGCAGGCGGTGATCACCGTCGAGCCCAACGCGTCGATCGACGAGGCCGGGGCGCAGACGGCGGAAGAGTAATCGATCCGGGGACAGTCGGATGGCATAACCCTCGGGAGCGCTAAGCGTCGTTCATCCGTGGGGGAGGGGCCCGCAGGCACGAGCCAGCGGGCCCCTCTGTGTGCTACTGAAACGACAGCGGGCGCGCCTGAAACGCAAAGGAGCCTGCCCTTCACGACGCAACCGGGGGAGCGCGAAGGAAACGATCTGAGCGCTCCCGAGCCCCGGCCTCGTCGATGAGGGGGGAACCACAACGCACCCCCTTTGACGAATGGCGACGTTTCCCACTATCCTTGAGGGTGGTTCCCGCTTCTGTGGAACCTCTGTGCCCGGGAAACCGGGAGCGGGCTCCGTCCGTCGGAGCTCCGGGCGTCATTCTCTGACCCTCGTGGTTATCATGGCGCGCCGGCCCCCAGGCGGACACGTGTGCCCACACGGGGGTGACAACAGTCGCGGAAGACTGACAATCAGGGCCGCCCCTTAAAGCGAGGGGAGGCCGCCGACGGAAAGAAACTGGAGACCCAGTGCCTACCATTCAGCAGCTCGTCCGCAAGGGACGTGTCTCGAAGCGCGCGAAGGTGAAGACTCCCGCGCTGAAGGGCTCCCCCCAGCGTCGCGGCGTGTGCACCCGTGTGTACACCACCACGCCGAAGAAGCCGAACTCGGCTCTGCGTAAGGTCGCTCGTGTGCGCCTTTCGTCCGGCATCGAAGTCACCGCCTACATTCCCGGTGAGGGCCACAACCTGCAGGAGCACTCGATCGTGCTCGTGCGCGGTGGTCGTGTGAAGGACCTGCCCGGCGTGCGTTACCGCATCGTCCGCGGCTCGCTCGACACCCAGGGTGTCCGCGGCCGTCAGCAGGCTCGTTCCCGTTACGGCGCGAAGAAGGAGAAGAAGTAATGCCTCGTAAGGGCCCCGCTCCCCGTCGCCCCCTCGTCGATGACCCGGTTTACGGCTCCAAGGTCGTGACCCAGCTGGTCAACCGCGTTCTCCTTGACGGCAAGAAGACCGTCGCCGAGCGCATCGTCTACGGCGCACTTGAAACCGTTCGCGAGCGCACCGAGCAGGAGCCCGTCTCCGTGCTCAAGCGCGCTCTCGAGAACATTCGTCCGGCCCTCGAGGTCCGCTCCCGCCGTGTCGGTGGCGCGACCTACCAGGTCCCCGTCGAGGTTCGCCCCGCGCGCGCCACGACGCTGGCCCTGCGCTGGCTGGTTGACTTCTCGCGTCAGCGTCGCGAGAAGACCATGACCGAGCGTCTCGCCAACGAGATCCTCGACGCCTCCAACGGCCTCGGTGCCGCTGTGAAGCGCCGTGAGGACATGCACAAGATGGCTGAGTCCAACCGCGCCTTCGCGCACTACCGCTGGTGATTTAAAGACGAGGCCTGGGCAACCGGGCCTCGTCTCACGCAGCAAGAACACCCATTACTTCGAACGAAGGAACCACACTCGTGGCACTAGAGGTGCTGACGGATCTCAACAAGGTCCGCAACATTGGCATCATGGCTCACATCGATGCCGGCAAGACGACCGTGACCGAACGAATCCTGTTCTACACGGGCATCAACTACAAGATCGGCGAGACGCACGACGGCGCCTCGACGACCGACTGGATGGAACAGGAAAAGGAACGCGGCATCACGATTACGTCCGCCGCCGTTACCTCTTTCTGGAACGGTAACCAGATCAACATCATTGACACCCCCGGTCACGTTGACTTCACCGTTGAGGTTGAGCGCTCGCTGCGCGTCCTCGACGGCGCCGTCGCCGTGTTCGACGGCAAGGAGGGCGTTGAGCCCCAGTCCGAGACCGTGTGGCGTCAGGCCGACAAGTACGACGTCCCCCGTATCTGCTTCATCAACAAGATGGACAAGATGGGCGCCGACTTCTACTTCTCGGTTGGTACCATCCGCGACCGCCTGCACGCGACTCCGATCGTCATGCAGCTCCCGATGGGCGCCGAGAATGACTTCGTCGGCAACATCGACCTGCTGACCATGGAGGCCCTGACCTACCCGGCCAAGGACGACAAGGGCAACGACACGCTCGGCTCCATCGTTGAGCGCGGCCCGATCCCCGCCGAGTACCAGGAAAAGGCTGAAGAGTACCGCGAGGCGCTCGTTGAGGCCGCCGCCGAGGGCTCTGACGAGCTGACCGAGGCCTACCTCGAGAACGGCGAGCTCACGCTCGAGCAGATCAAGGAAGGCATCCGCCTCCTGACCATCTCCTCGCGCGCGTTCCCCGTGTACTGCGGTACCGCTCTGCGCAACATGGGTGTGCAGCCCGTCCTCGACGCCGTCGTGGACTTCCTGCCCTCCCCGCTCGACATCGGCGACGTTCGCGGCTTCCTCCCCGGCTCTGAGACCGAGGAAGAGACCGAGGTTCGTAAGTCCGACGAGAACGAGCCCTTCTCGGCTCTGGCGTTCAAGATCGCCGCCCACCCCTTCTACGGCAAGCTCACCTTCATCCGCGTGTACTCCGGTAAGGTCGAGTCCGGCGCCCAGGTCCTCAACTCGACCAAGGGCAAGAAGGAGCGCATCGGCAAGATCTTCCAGATGCACTCGAACAAGGAGAACCCCGTCGACGTGGCTCACGCTGGCCACATCTACGCGGTGATCGGCCTCAAGGACACCACGACCGGTGACACGCTGTGCGCGCTGGACAAGCCGATCGTCCTCGAGTCGATGACGTTCCCCGCCCCCGTTATCCAGGTCGCCGTCGAGCCCAAGTCGAAGGCCGACCAGGAGAAGATGGGCGTCGCCATCCAGAAGCTGGCGGAAGAGGACCCGACGTTCACCGTCGAGCTCGACGCAGAGACCGGCCAGACCATCATCGGTGGTATGGGTGAGCTCCACCTCGACATCATCGTCGACCGTATGCGTCGCGAGTTCAAGGTCGAGGCCAACGTGGGTAACCCGATGGTTGCCTACCGTGAGACCATCCGCAAGACGGTCGAAAAGTACGAATACACGCACAAGAAGCAGACCGGTGGTTCCGGTCAGTTCGCGCGTGTCATCATCGCCCTGGAGCCCCTCCCGGCCGACTCCGAGGAAGAGTACATGTTCGAGGACAAGGTCACCGGTGGCCGCGTTCCTCGCGAGTACATCCCGTCGGTCGACGCGGGCATCAAGGACGCCATGCAGTCCGGCGTTCTCGCCGGCTACCCGATGGTCGACATCAAGGCCACGCTGCTTGACGGCGCCTACCACGAGGTTGACTCCTCCGAAATGGCGTTCAAGGTTGCTGGCTCGATGGCGCTGAAGGAAGCTGCTAAGAAGGCTAACCCCGTCCTCCTCGAGCCGATCATGGCCGTTGAGGTTCGTACTCCCGAGGAGTACATGGGCGATGTCATCGGCGACCTCAACTCTCGCCGTGGCCAGATCTCGTCGATGGACGAGCAGCACGGCGTGCGCGTCGTCAAGGCTCAGGTCCCGCTGTCCGAGATGTTCGGATACGTTGGCGACCTGCGCTCCAAGACGCAGGGCCGCGCTGTCTACTCCATGGAGTTCGACAGCTACGCCGAGGTTCCGCGCGCCGTCGCGGACGAGATCGTCGGCAAGTCTCGGGGCAACTGAGTCCCACCGGGGGCTCGCGGGGCAGGTCATCTGCCCTGCGAGCCGCCTCACACACAAGTAAACCCAGTAGGTCTCAAGCCCCAGGGGTGTTAAAGTGGCACCTAGCCGTAGGCTGAGAATATCTACCCGAGTCCAGGAGGACACAAGTGGCGAAGGCCAAGTTTGAGCGCACCAAGCCGCACGTCAACATCGGCACGATTGGTCACGTTGACCACGGCAAGACGACGCTGACGGCAGCTATCACCAAGGTGCTGCACGATAAGTACCCCGATCTGAACGAGTTCACCCCCTTCGATCAGGTCGACAACGCTCCCGAGGAGCGCGATCGTGGTATCACGATCAACGTCTCCCACGTCGAGTACCAGACCGAGGCGCGTCACTACGCGCACGTTGACGCCCCCGGCCACGCCGACTACGTCAAGAACATGATCACCGGTGCGGCCCAGATGGACGGCGCGATCCTCGTGGTCGCCGCCACCGACGGCCCCATGGCCCAGACCCGCGAGCACGTTCTGCTCGCCC
>CATYYP010000042.1 GCA_958415245.1 Schaalia odontolytica
CGCCCTCCCAGCCGGGAGGGCGGCCCCGTTCGTCCCAGTCGCAACCACAATCGGCATGTGACTGATCACAGTCGACTTTTCGTTGGAATCACGCAGTTTGTAAAGTAACCCTCCGAGCCTGTCAATCCCGGGAACAAGCGCCACTTTTGGTAGAATCTACAAGGTTAAACATCTATTTTCGCGCAATGCGAGGGGAGCCACGTGGCTGACAACGAGAAGACCGCCGAAGGCGAGCAGTCCTACGGCGCATCGGACATCACCGTCCTCGAGGGCCTGGAAGCCGTCCGCAAGCGCCCGGGCATGTACATCGGATCCACCGGCGAACGCGGCCTGCACCACCTGGTGTACGAGGTCGTCGACAACTCCGTGGACGAGGCCCTGGCCGGCTACGCCGACCACATCGAGGTCACGATCCAGGAAGACGGCGGCATCAAGGTCGTCGACAACGGTCGAGGCATCCCGGTCGACGAGCACCCCACCGAGCACAAGCCCACCGTCGAGGTCGTCATGACGATCCTCCACGCCGGTGGTAAGTTCGGCGGCGGCGGCTACGCCGTCTCGGGCGGCCTGCACGGCGTCGGCATCTCCGTCGTTAACGCCCTGTCCACCCGCGTGAACACCGAGATTCGCCGCCAGGGCTACGTGTGGCGCATGTCGTTCGCAAACGGCGGCACCCCCATCACGCCCCTCGAGCGCGGCGAAGAAACCGACGAAACCGGCACCACCCAGGTCTTCTACCCGGACCCCGAGATCTTCGAAACCGTCGAATTCGACTTCGAGACCCTGCGCCAGCGCTTCCAGCAGATGGCCTTCCTCAACAAGGGCCTGCGCATCACCCTGACCGACGAGCGCGAGTTCGCCACCGACGAAGGCGACGAGATCGCCGGCGGCGAGGAGACCTCGGACAAGAAGACCAAGGGCCACCGCACCGTCTCCTACTGCTACGAGCACGGCCTGCGCGACTACGTCGAATACCTCGACTCCGCCAAGAAGTCCGAGACGATCAACAACGAGATCATCGACTTCGAAGCCGAAAACGACGAAGGCACCATGAGCGTGGAAATCGCCATGCAGTGGACCACCGCCTATTCCTCGTCCGTCCACACCTTCGCCAACACCATCAACACGACCGAAGGCGGCATGCACGAGGAGGGCTTCCGCACCGCGCTGACCTCCCTCGTCAACCGCTACGGCCGCGAAAAGGGCATCATCCGCGACAAGGACGACAACCTCACCGGTGACGACGTCCGCGAAGGCCTGACCGCCGTCATCTCGATCAAGCTCACCGAACCCCAGTTCGAGGGCCAGACCAAGACCAAGCTCGGCAACACCGAGGCCCGCACCTTCGTCGCCCAGCAGGTCTACTCCAAGCTCACCGACTGGTTCGACGCCCACCCCGCCGACGCCAAGGCCATCATCAACAAGGGCCAGGCCGCCCAGGCTGCCCGCGTCGCCGCCCGCAAGGCCCGCGAGGCCACCCGCCGCAAGGGCGTCCTCGAATCCGCCTCCATGCCCGGCAAGCTGCGCGACTGCTCCTCGCGCACGCCCTCCGAGTGCGAAATCTTCATCGTCGAGGGCGACTCCGCAGGCGGCTCCGCCGTCGGCGGCCGCGACCCCGAGCGTCAGGCCATCCTGCCGATCCGCGGCAAGATCCTCAACGTCGAAAAGGCGCGCCTGGACCGAGCCCTGTCCTCGGACACCATCCGCTCCCTCATCACCGCCTTCGGCACCGGCATCGGCGAAGACTTCGACATCTCGAAGCTGCGCTACGGAAAGATCGTCATCATGGCGGACGCCGACGTCGACGGCCAGCACATCGCCACGCTGCTGCTGACCCTCCTCTTCCGCTACATGCGACCCCTCATCGAGGGCGGCCACACCTTCATCGCCATGCCCCCGCTGTACCGCATCAAGTGGACCAACGCCGAGCACGAATTCGCCTATTCCGACAAGGAACGCGACGAACTGCTCGCCGCCGGCGCCGCCGCGAACCGCCGCCTGCCCAAGGAAGGTGGCATCCAGCGCTACAAGGGTCTCGGCGAAATGAACGACCACGAACTGTGGGAGACCACCATGGATCCGGCCAGCCGAATCCTCAAGCAGGTCACCCTCGACGAGGCCGCAGACGCCGACGAGACCTTCACGATCCTCATGGGCGACGACGTCGACCGACGCCGCACGTTCATCCAGCGCAACGCCACCGACGTGCGCTTCCTCGACATCTGACATCACCCACGACCAGCCCAGCCCCGGCCTCGTACCGGGCGGGCCTGATCGAGCAGAAACAACGTAAGGAAAAACGTGAGCGACGAGCAGACTACTGACGCGCGGCACATCTCGGACACCGAGCGCATCCGCCAGGTCGACCTGCAAAAGGAGATGCAGCGCTCCTACCTCGACTACGCCATGAGCGTCATCGTCGGACGCGCCCTGCCCGACGTGCGCGACGGCCTCAAGCCCGTCCACCGTCGCGTCCTGTACGCCATGTACGACGGCGGATACCGCCCCACCTCCTCGTTCTCCAAGTCCTCCCGCGTCGTCGGCGAGGTCATGGGTAACTACCACCCCCACGGCGACGCCGCGATCTACGACGCCCTCGCGCGCCTCGTGCAGCCCTGGTCGCTGCGCTACCCCCTCGTCGCCGGCCAGGGTAACTTCGGTACCCCCGGCAACCTGGGCCCCGCCGCACCCCGTTACACCGAGTGCAAGATGGCGCCCCTGGCCATGGAAATGGTCCGCGACATCGACGAAGAATGCGTCGATTTCCAGGACAACTACGACGGCCGCAACCAGGAACCCACCATCCTGCCCGCGCGCTTCCCGAACCTGCTGGCCAACGGCTCCGAAGGCATCGCCGTCGGCATGGCCACCCGCATCCCGCCGCACAACCTGCGCGAGCTCGCGCGCGGCGTCGAATGGGCCCTCGAGCACCCCGACGCGTCCCGCGAGGAACTCCTCGAAGCGCTCATCAAGCTGATCCCCGGACCCGACTTCCCCACCGGCGCCACCATCCTGGGCCACAAGGGCATCGAAGACGCCTACCGCACCGGCCGCGGCTCCATCACGCAGCGCGCCGTCGTCAACGTCGAGGAGATCCAGGGCCGCCAGTGCCTCGTCGTCACCGAGCTGCCCTACCAGGTCAACCCCGACAACCTGGCCGACAAGATCGCCCAGCTCGTGCGCGACGGAGCAATCGGCGGCATCGCCGACATCCGTGATGAGACCTCCGGCCGCACCGGCCAGCGCCTCGTCATCGTCCTTAAGCGCGACGCCGTCGCCAAGGTCGTCCTCAACAACCTCTACAAGCGCACCAGCCTGCAGGAGAACTTCTCCGCCAACATGCTCGCGCTCGTCGACGGCGTGCCCCGCACCCTGTCGATCGACGGCTTCATCCGCCACTGGATCAACCACCAGATCGACGTCATCGTGCGCCGCACGAAGTTCCGCCTGCGCAAGGCCCTCGAGCGCCTGCACATCCTCGAAGGCTACCTGAAGGCCCTCGACGCCCTCGACGAGGTCATCGCCCTCATCCGCCGCTCCCCCACGGTCGACGAGGCCCGCGCCGGCCTTATCGAGTTGCTCGACGTCGACGCCATTCAGGCCGACGCGATCCTGGCCCTCCAGCTGCGCCGCCTGGCCGCCCTCGAGCGCCAGAAGATCATGGACGAGCACGCCGAACTCAAGGCCCGCGTCGACGACCTCAACGACATCCTCGCCAAGCCCGAGCGTCAGCGCGCCATCATCTCCGCCGAACTCGGCGAGATCGTCGACAAGTTCGGCGACGAGCGTCGCACCCGCATCCTCCCCTTTGACGGGGAAATGTCGATGGAAGACCTCATCCCCGAAGAGGACGTCGTCGTCACCATCACCCGCGACGGCTTCGCCAAGCGCACCCGCACGGACAACTACCGCTCGCAGAAGCGCGGCGGCAAGGGCGTGCGCGGTACTCAGCTGCGCGGCGACGACGTGGTCGAGCACTTCTTCGTCACCACCACGCACAACTGGCTGCTCTTCTTCACCAACCTCGGCCGCGTCTACCGCGCCAAGGCCTACGAGATCCCCGAAGGCGGCCGCGACGCCAAGGGCCAGCACGTCGCCAACCTGCTGGCTTTCCAGCCCGACGAGCACATCGCACAGGTTCTCGCGATCCGCACCTACGAGGACGCAGACTTCCTGGTCCTGGCCACCAAGCGCGGCCTCGTCAAGAAGACCCCGCTGAGCCTGTACAACTCGCCCCGCTCCGGCGGCATCATCGCCATCAACCTGCGCGAGGACGAGGACGGCAAGCCCGACGAGCTCGTCTCCGCACAGACCATCATGGCCGACGAAGACCTCATCCTCGTCTCCCGCGACGGCCAGGCCGTACGCTTCACCGCCACCGACGACCAGCTGCGCTCCATGGGCCGCTCCACGTCCGGCGTGCGCGGCATGAAGTTCCGCGGCGACGACGAGCTGCTCAGCATGGAGGTCCCGCGCGAGAACACTGACCTGCTGATCGTCACCGAGTCCGGCTACGCCAAGCGCACCCCCGTCGAGGAATACCCGACCAAGTCGCGCGGCACCCTCGGCGTGCGCGTCGGCAAGCTCGTCGACGAACGCGGTGGCCTCGTCGGCGCCCTCGTCGTGCGACCCGATGAGGACGTCATGGTCATCACCGAGTCCGGCAAGCTCGTCCAGGTCAACGCCTCCGACGTGCGACCCACCGCCCGCAACACCATGGGCGTCATCTTCGCCCGCCCGGACGACGGCGACCGCATCATCGCGATCACCCGCAACTCCGACTCGGGCGACGAGGACGAGACCGACGAGTCCGAGAACACCGAGGCTGTCGAGGGCGCGGAGGTTGCTGAGGCGACCGACGCCCCCGCGGACGAGGCCACTGCCCCCGCAGGTGGCGACGACACCGCAGACGCTGACAAGTGACGCGTGATCACGGGACGAGGCCCCGGCCTCGTCCCGTGATCAATCTGCCAAAGCGGCGCGGAACCAGCGCCGGTGCCAGGCGATGCGGTAGCCTGGCAGGTAGGAAGTGCGACCTGGAAGGAAACCCATGAGCGACCACGTCTCGAGCACCCGCAGCGACGCTCCCCGCCGAGTTGACCTGGCCATCGCGCGCATCGACGCGTGGACCGTCATGAAGGTGGCGTTCCTGCTGTCCGTCGCCCTGGGTATCGCAATGGTTGTCGCCACGATCGTCCTGTGGCTCATGGTCGACGCCATGCACGTCTTCAGCCAGCTTGAGGAATTCCTCAAGACCATGGGCGCCGGCCGCTACGCGGACCTCCTGGACTACGCTCGCCTGCCGCGCGTCATCTCCTACGCGACCATCGTCGCGGTCATCAACGTCGTACTGCTCACCGCCCTGTCGACGCTGGGCGCCATGCTCTACAACGTCGTCGCCTCGCTGGTGGGTGGCGTCAAGGTGTCCCTCATGGATGAGTGAGGGCACTCGCGCAAGGGGTCGGCTGATGCCGGCCCCTTTTGCTATGCATTGCGACGGGGGTTCGATTCCCCCCCATCTCCACAACGTGGTGCTGCTGGTGTTCCGGGCGCCGGAGGCCCCGGCCGCTGTGTGTGCCGGTGGGCGGCGGCCCGCCCGCGAGCCGTCCGCGCCGCGAGCTTCGCTCGGCGCGTCGGTTCAAAGCCCGTCCTGGTGTTGCCATCGTTCACTGTCGCACGCTGTCGGTACTGCTGGGCCTCACCTGACTGCGTGTGCGGTGCCTCCCTCCATGCCAGGCCATTAATGTCGCACGTAATTCCCCTGCGACTGTTTCAGGATTTGAATTCTGATCATTGGTATTTCAACGTTTATCGGTGCTGTTGTGGGGTTGGTCTGATCGAATTACGTGCGATTTTTCTGGGGAGTGGGCTTGTAGCTACGTGCGGGTGTCGCAGATCCTTCGCGTGAAACCGCCATCGCCTTTGCTCGCTTGTGCCCGTGTGGGGTTGAAACCGTCATCGCCTTTGCGGTGATGAAACGAGCGTTTTTGGTGCATTTTTTGGTTGCAGTGGTGTTGTTGGTTTCAACGATTGCTGTTTAGGGGCGCGCAGTGGTGACGGTGGTTTCATGTTGGCCCGTATCAGTGATTGCAGTGGTGTCGTCGGTTTCAACGTCGCACGTCGCCGCGTCCGGTGCGTGAAAAAGTTCGCCCGGCACGGCCTGATCGTGGGTGTGAGCGTGAAAAAGTTCGCCCTGCGCGCTCGAAACACCCCAAATTTGACGTTTTTGAGGTTGCTGGGCGAACTTTGTCACGGGTTGAGTGGGGGAGGGGCCGTGCTGGGCGAACTTTGTCACGCGTTGAGTGGGGGAGAGGGCGTACCGGGCGAATTTTGTCGCGCCTGCCGGCCCGCCACCGTCCCCGGAACAGTCCATGGCCCGACGCTACAGCGGCCCCGACACCGCCTGCTGGCCCCGTCACCATACTTTGTGGTGCCTCCGGCCCCCTCCACATCGGCGTCGGTGGGGGTTTTGCACTACATGAAGCCCTCTGGCTGCGTGTCGCCAGCGTGTCGGAGCCTCATGTAGTGCAATTCCCCCGATTGGTGTCTGAGTGTGAGGGGTGTGGTGCCCAAAGTGCAGACCGCCTCGGCGAAAAACGCTGACAATGGGCTTTTGTGAGCGAGGTGGTCTGCGTTTAGCACAGCGGTGGCGCGGGTGGTGTGCGTGCTCGCCGAGGTCCTGGCGGCTGGACCTATCGACTGTCAGTGTTAACCCTTCAATGCGCAGCTAAACCCCATTGGTGGCATGGTGGGCAGCCCGCCCAGGCCACCACCTGTCGGGTTAACGTGCGCGGCGGCGGGTTTAGATGGCAACCAGGTGGGTTAACGTGCGCATCAAAGGGTCCGGGTGTCCACCTGCGGGGCCGGTTCGCTAGGTGGTGCCAATCCGCGTCGGACGAGCCCGCAACAGCGCGCTGAGAACAGCACGCAGAAACCGGCCCGACTGCGACGGCAGACGGTGATCGGGAGCAAGCGAAGACCTCTGACACCGCCACGCATACGGGTTGTGGCTAAGTGGCCCCGGCCATGACGACGCGACGATGGTGGCCGGCGCGGGCAGGGGGAGCAGCGGGCTCACCCAGGAACCCGCCGTCACGTAGATGCGCATCAGTCCGTCGATGCTCGCGAAAAATCCACCGTCAACAACCGGCGCTGGAAAACCCACGGGATCAAACGCATAGACGCGCTCGAGCGCCGGGGGAGTGGCCGCCGCAGCAGCGTACAGCGCGAAATTCGCACCCTTCGAATGACCGACCACGGTGAGTGGCCCATCGGCCCGCGCCGCCGCATACGCCAGGTAGTTGGCGGCCCACCGCTGTGAATCAGTCGGAAAATCAAGGCCAAAGCGGGCATCCTCCGCCCACCCGACCGCGCTTGCATCCGTCCCGCGGAAGACCACGTAGGTCGCCCCGGCCTCGTCGATGAAGGTGACGGCGCCGAACTGAGCGAGCGGCCGCGACGTCAGCCGAGTGACCGCATCGCGCACGCGCAGGCCCCCGAAGCGCGCGCTTGCGCCGGCGGCCTCGAGGAGGGGACGATCGGCGTGGGACGCCAACGAATAGCGATACAGAGATGGGATCGACGAGGCCTGGGCTACTTCTCGGAGCAGGCATCCGTGCGGGGAACGAGGCCCGGGCAGCGCGTGAAAATCCACGTAGACCAGGCACGAGAGAGCGAGGGCGTCGGCGGGGGAGAGGTCCGCTCGTAGCGGTGTACGCGAGTCTCGAACGTACTCGATGACGGCGGTCACGAGGCCTCCTCCTCACCATCGAGGGCCGGACGATCACGGTCGTGTTGGACGTCACCAACGCTCGATTTTGCCGGATGGCCCTGTGCTGTGTACTATATCCGAGTGCCCGCAAGGGTGCCGGTTGGGCCTATAGCTCAGTAGGTTAGAGCGCAGTCCTGATAAGACTGAGGTCGGTGGTTCGAGCCCACCTAGGCCCACCATCCGCAGGCGAGCGAAAGCGGAGGATCATCATGAAGAAATGGGTCACCTGTTGCGTGGCTGTCGGATCCGTCGTGGCCGTCGGCATCGCCGTCCGACAAATTCTCGTTGATCTTTCCGATAATGCTGACCTGTGGACGTCCGTCACGGACGCCGTGGAGGACTGAGTTCCTCCAACGGGGCTATGGCGCAATTGGTAGCGCACCTGCTTTGCAAGCAGGGGGTTACGGGTTCGAGTCCCGTTAGCTCCACTCTACGTACAAGGCTCGAATCCTTGCCATCTTGGATGGTTTCGGTTCGGGCCTTTTTGCTGTCTGAGGCCCGGCCCGGGCAAGGGCGTTGGTGAGGTGGCTCTGGCGTCGGCGTCATCCCATGGACACTCACCTCAACCACGTTGAGGCCTGGCATGGGCTGCGGATGCCCCGCGTACTTGCTCGTAAGCGGCGAGCGCCTCGCGTCGTGACTCGGCCAGGTCGACGACAGGCACGACAGGCCGATTGGCTCCCTCTGGGATCCAGCGCTTGACATAGCGGCTGCGCGGGTCGAAGCGGGTGCGCTGGAGGTCAGGGTTGAAGATGCGGAAGTAGGGTGCAGCGTCTGCGCCGCAGCCGGCCACCCACTGCCAGGAGACAGGATTGTTGGCCTCGTCTGCGTCTACGAGAGTCTCCCAGAACCACTGCTCGCCGTCTTGCCATGGCTGGAGCATGTTCTTGGTGAACAGTGATGCCGCGACCATGCGCACCCGGTTGTGCATCCAGCCTGTCTGCCATAGCTGCCGCATTCCAGCGTCGACGAGGTCGATGCCGGTGCGACCCTGTCGCCAGGCCAGCGCCAGGTGGTCGTCGGGATAGTAGGGGAATTCCGCGAAAGCTGGACGCATGGGGGTGTCCTCGAGATATTCCCGGTGGTGGAGCAGGTGCCAGCTGAACTCACGCCAGTAGAGTTGCCTGATCCAAGCGGCGATATCCTCGCCCGAGGCCGTGCTGCTGCGGGCTGCGGCCACGGCTTGGCGCGGTGATAGTTCCCCGCACCGCAACCTCGGCGAGATTCTACTGGTGGATGTTTCCTCCCCGGGCAGGTCACGGCGCGTGGCATAGCCGGGCAACCAGCTGTCGATGGCGTCCAGTTGCTGGTGGGCTGCCAATTCACCGGGCTCCCAGTGCTGTGCGAGGGTCTCTTCCCACCAGGCGGGGCCCTCGTCGAGCAAGCCAATGTCCTCTAAGTTCTGCAGGATACCGTCCTCCCGCAACGAGGCGAGGGCTGTGGCCGCACTGTCTGGCTCGTCGACCGGTGAGGGCTCGGGCAGCAGGGGACCGAGGGGCAGGTCGGCGACGGCGTGGCTGAACGGTGTGAAAACTTGGTAGTGGGAGCCATTGGTCGTCTGCATGAGCCAGGGCTCGGCGAGCAGGCTGCCGGGGTGGCTGTGCACCTCGGTGCGGGATTTCAACTCCTGCTTGATGGCGGCGTCCAATCGGCAGGCTGCCGGGGCGTAGCGTCGTGTCCAATGCACGACGGTAGGTTGCAAGGCGTCCACGACTCGGCGCATGACGTTCGCGGCATCACCCCGGGCGAAGACGAGTGGAATGCCAATGTCAGCAAGCCGCGGTGCCAGCTGTTGAAGGCTGCGGTAGTACCACCACCGGGTGGCCGCACCGAGCGGGCGTGGGCCGTACCGATTGTCGTCGTCATCGGTCCTGCGGGTTTCGTGGATCCACAGTGCAACCACGGGCCCATGTGCTGCCGAGCAGGCGGCCGTCAGGGCCGGGTGGTCAGCCAGACGGAGGTCGTCGCGAAGCCAGATCAGTGTGGTCATGGATGGTCCTTGAGAGTGTTCAGCGCAGGAGTTGGCCGGTGATCGTGTTGGCGAAGGGTAGGAGGGTCATCGGCTGCTGCTCTCGGTCACGGAAGGTCTCCACCCAAACCCGGGAGCAGAGTGTTGTGTTCATGCACGTTATCGTCGCTGGTCATCGTACTTGACAGGCGAGCGGTGCCACCAGATACGTCGGAGGTCTGGGGATGGCGCGTGGCCGAGCCAAAGCTCTCAACCTGTTTGCGTAGGTCTACGTTTCACCCGCAACCTGATGGTTACGGGTTTTCTGTATGTGAGCTTCGACAATTTGAGCAGGTCAGCGGCGCTGCTGAGGCCATATTGTGCGCTTGGATAAAACTTGTCCGACCGCCTGGTTATAGGTGGAGAATCAGGGTGCCACGTCACAAAAAATATGTAAAGTGGCCCATCAGCTGCACTGAAAGCCCGTATTTATCCACAGTGCTATGCACAGTTGTGTATAAAC
>CATYYP010000043.1 GCA_958415245.1 Schaalia odontolytica
GCATTAAGAACCGGGTCGTCTGGCCGGATTGGATGGGATGGCTGATCTCGCTCACGGGTATCGGCGTCCTCGTACGCGGACGCAGCCTGCGGCGGAGGGTGAAAGAGAGCTCGGAACGCATTGTCGAGGCGTGGAAGAAGATGGAGGGGCGTCGCTCGGAGGTGGATCGTGCATTCCACTCTATCGTCGATGCGGGGCAATACAGCAAAGGGCTGACCGTGCGCTACGGGTGCGCTAACCAGGAGCGCAAGAAGGTGCGTGAGCGCGTCTCTGTATTGAAGTCCCCGGGGTTCTTTGGATCCCTCAGCGCCGGCGCGGCAAGTGAGAGGGAGGAACTGCTCGAAGACATCGAGCTGCTGTCGGCCGCCGATGACGCGATCTTTGCCGCGCGCGACTTTTTTGCGCTAGCACCACGGTGGCGCGACCTGTGGGATAACGAGGTGGGACCGGTCTTC
Source organism: Schaalia odontolytica (assembly GCA_958415245.1). Taxonomy (GTDB): domain Bacteria; phylum Actinomycetota; class Actinomycetes; order Actinomycetales; family Actinomycetaceae; genus Pauljensenia; species Pauljensenia odontolytica_D. The sequence goes on from CATYYP010000043.1 coordinate 456, forward strand.
GAAGACCTGTTAGCCGCGGATTCCATCTCAGTCAAGGTGCGCAACCGCGTCAAGAAGCGTCAAGTGAAGAACGCCGTGGAGGCGTTTAACCGCTGGACGAACGAGCAGCGGGACATCATCGTCGGACTCGGAACCAGCCTCGAGCGTGCGGAGATCACTCCAGTGCAGGCTCTCGTCGAGCTGGACCGAATCGCGGGTGAGTCTCGCGCGCGCCTGACGAAGCTCATCGGGCAGGCACTCGTCGCCGACACTTCCTCGTCGGGGCGTCAGCGCTACGAGCATTGGGAAAGCAACAAGGGCGGTACCGTCAGCGCCAGCGAGGTGCTCTACAAGGGTACGTACTTGAGTGGCGGGGATCGCCACGAGTACAACCCCGCCTCGACGATCCGCTTGACTGCGAACTCTGCGGGTGTTCGCCTCACGGGCAAGGCTGCGGAGAAGTCCGGTCGTTTCCAGGCGAACAATGTGTCCGTCTGGGCGTATCCGACGTATCTCGACCGCTACGTGGACTACGAACCGTCCAGTTCCTCGACCAGTTCAGCAGACTACGGTTCATCCTCGGGTGGCTTCTCCGGCTCCGGCTCCTCCTCGTCCTTCTGAGTCCCATCGGGATACCGGGCAACTGATGGCTATCCGTGCCAGAGTGGAGGCATGACGTCTCAGGCAACGGAAACGATGAGTCACGCACCCCGGCATCCTCGCGCGGTCATGCGCAGTGCGCGAGGCTGTGCGCGCCTCCTGGCGGGTCTCGCCCTCTTTCTGGTGGCCCCCGTGTGGCTCGACATCGCCGTGTCCGTCGGCGCATCGCACAGCATGCTGTGGCCCACCTGGTACGCGTGGGTGGCGACGCTCGCGGGCATCGGCCTCTGGGTGCGCGGGTGGATGCTGCGCGGCTTCGCCCGCGAAAACATACGGAAGGCTTCCGATGAGTGGGAGGCATTTGAGAAGCGTCACCTGGAGGTCGAGCACGCCTTTCTTCCACTCCTCGTGGCCGGGCGCTACGACCGCGGTCTGGCCGCGCGCCTCGAGGCAGCTCGGGCCGAGCGTGAGAACCTGCGTGCTCGTCTTGCAACGGTGGTGACACCTCCGTTCCTCGCCTCACTCAGCGCGGCAACGGCACGGGAAGCGGATGCGATCGTCAAGGACTTCCACGGTCTGATGGATGCGCACGTCGCGATGCTGGCCGCGTGCGATCTCTTCACTCTGACTCCCGCCTGGCGCAGGGTGTGGGAGAACGAGCTGGGGCCGGTGTACGAGGACCTGACTGTCGTTGAGACCATCACGCAAACTGTCCAGAGCCGAAGCATGGACCCGATGGTTCTCAGCATGGCGGCATCCCTCATACTGTGGCTCGATGAACAGCGCCTGGCCGTCAACGACCTGGGGGCGAGCCTCGAGTGCGCGCAGATGGATCCCGCCGAGGCACTGACGCAGCTCGATCGGGTCGCCGACGAGGCCAGGGTGCGCCTCGTGCGCCTCGTAGAGGCGGCTCTCGGTGCCGACACATCCATGATTGGGCAGAGGCGTTACAAGCGCTGGAGGAAGGGCGCGGGGGAGAAGCTGCGCACCAACGAGACGCGATACCTCGGCGCGTACCGGATCGCTGGCATGACGTACACCTACAACCCCGCCCAGGCGATACGGCTGACCGCAAACAGCGCGGGTATCAACCTCAAGGGGAGTGCGGCCCATTCCACCGCGCGCTTCGCGGCGTTTGGTGCGGAGCTCTACGTGCCGCCCGCGTACCTCCATCGCTACCTCGTGTGGGACGGAACCTCGCGGTACGGCTCCTCGCGAGCGAACTACCTGACGTCGGCCGCAAACCTCGATCCGCGCGGGCGCACACGCTGAGCGTTGTGCCCCACGTCCGCCCATAGCCGATGTCACGCCCGCGGGGGCCTTCCCTCGTTGAAGGGGGTGGGGGCGTGTGCGATAATGTCGTGTCGGCTTACCGGTTCACCGGCATGCCCCAGGCGCTTGTTGGCGCGCTGGAAGGTGAGTCCCCGCCAGATGCGGGGGACGCTGCATGTCCGGACCCGGGGCACCAAACGATCCAGGAGAAACTCCATGAAGCAGGGTATTCACCCCGAATACGTGGACACCGTCGTGACCTGCACGTGCGGCAACTCGTTCCACACCCGTTCCACCATCACCTCCGGTGAGATGCGCGTGGACGTGTGCTCGGCCTGCCACCCGTTCTACACGGGCAAGCAGAAGATCCTCGACACCGGCGGCCGCGTCGCCAAGTTCGAGGCTCGCTACGGCAAGCGCGTGCGCCCCTCCAAGTGAGGGTGAGCGGCTAGCTCAACGGCGGTGTCGTTGGCCTCACGGCCGACGGCGCCGCCGCTTTGTCAACTGTATGGAACGAAGGAAGTGGTGAATCGTGGCCGCGACGGATGAACTTGGCGCCCTGGGCCCCCTGCTGCAGGAATATGAGCAGGTCGAGGCGCAGATGGCGGATCCCCAGACGCTGGCGGACCCGCAGCTGATGCGCCGAGTCGGTCGACGCTACGCCGAGCTTGGCCGCGTGAAGGCCGCCGCCGATCGCCTTTCTTCCGCCTCGGGAGACCTTGAGGCCGCCCGAGAGCTGGCCGCTGAAGATCGTTCCTTCGCCGACGAGATTCCCGCTCTCGAGGAAGAGGAAGCGGCTGCCCACGAGGCGCTCGTGAAGATTCTGGCTCCCCGCGACCCCGAGGATGCGATGGATGTCATCCTTGAGATCAAGGCGGGTGAGGGCGGCGAAGAATCCGCGCTGTTCGCCTCCGATCTGGCCCGCATGTACGCCCGCTACGCGGAGGCGCACGGCTGGAGCGTCACCGAGATGAGCGCGACTCACACGGAGCTCGGTGGTTTCAAGGACATCACGCTCGCGATCCGTGCGAAGGGTACGCCCGCTCCCGACGAGGGCGTGTGGGCGCACCTAAAGTACGAGGGCGGCGTGCACCGCGTGCAGCGCGTGCCCGTCACCGAGTCGCAGGGCCGCATCCACACGAGTGCCGCAGGCGTTTTCGTCATGCCGGAGATCGAGGACGATGAGGAGATCGTCATCGACCCGAACGATCTGCGCATCGATGTCTATCGGTCCAGCGGCCCCGGTGGCCAGTCGGTCAACACGACCGACTCCGCCGTGCGCATCACGCACATTCCCTCGGGCATCGTGGTGTCGATGCAGAATGAGAAGTCGCAGCTGCAGAACAAGGAGGCCGCGCTGCGCGTGCTGGCCTCGCGCCTGGCTGCGGAGGCGAGGGCGAAGAAGGAAGCCGAGGCGTCGGCCCAGCGCCTCTCCCAGGTGCGCACCGTGGACCGCTCGGAGCGCATCCGCACCTATAATTTCCCGGAGAACCGCATCGCGGATCACCGCACGGGCTTCAAGGCTCACAACCTGGATGCGGTCCTGTCCGGCGCGCTCGATGCAGTGATCGCTTCGCTGCAGGAAGCTGATGAGGCTGAGCGCTTGGCCGCCGCCGCTCAGTCATGATTGGAGGAGACATGGGGACGTGGTCTCTGACGGATGCGCGTTCGTGGGCGCGCGAACGCCTGACGAAGGCCGGCATCGACTCGGTCGATGCGGACGTGCGTGAGCTGCTCGAGTGGGCGTGTGAGGCCTCGTCCCAGTGGGACCTGCCGGCGGAGCTGAACGAGGACCAGGCCGAGAAACTGCGCTCGGCGGTGGGGGAGAGGGCCCTGCGCATTCCCCTTCAGCACGTCACGAGTCGCATGTATTTCCGCGGCTTGACCCTTGCCGCTCGCCCCGGTGTGTTCGTCGTGCGCCCGGAGACCGAGGTCCTTGCCGGCCTCGCGATTGACGAGGCCATGGCGGTCGTCGCCCGCCACGGTGAGGCTCGCGTTGTCGACCTGTGCGCTGGCTCCGGCGCGATCGGGCTGGCGGTGGCTACCGAGACGACCCGCACGGAGGTGTGGGCCGTCGAGAAGGAAGCCGAGCCCTTCGCTCTGGCCTGTCAGAACCGAGATGCTGTGGGCGTTCCCTGCCTGCACTTGGAGCGAGGCGACGCGACGGATCCAGCGACGCTCGCGCACCTGGACGGGATGGTCGACGTCGTCATGACCAACCCGCCCTACGTTCCCGCTGATGAGATGCCCACGCAGCCCGAGGCCAGCGCCGATCCGCACGTCGCCCTGTATGGGGGAAGCCCGGATGGAACCGAGATCCCCGCGCGCATCGCTCGTCGCGCGCTCACCCTCCTGCGTCCCGGTGGTCTCCTGCTGATGGAACACTCGCCCTCGCAGGAAGAAGCCATGGCGGCGATCGCCGCGCAGCTCGGAATGACGGATATCGCAACCCTGCCCGACCTTGCTGGCAGGCGTCGTTTCCTGAGTGCCCGCGCGCCTGAATCGACGAAGCCCACGGCATCCGTGACACAATGAACACGATGAGTACAGAGACGATCCTGAGCGCCGTTCCTTCGCTGAGCGAGGCCGACCTGGCGCGCGCCCAGCAGGAGCTGCGCGACGGCCATCTCCTCGTCGTACCCACGGACACTGTCTACGGCATCGGCGCGGACGCGGCCAACCCCGAGGCCGTCGCCGCCGTCCTGGCCGCCAAGGGCCGCGGACGGCAGATGCCGCCGCCCGTGCTCGTCGCCTCCGTCGACGCGATCGACGCGCTGTGCGTCGATGTACCCGAGGCCGCCCGCGCCCTTGCGCGCGCCTTCTGGCCCGGCGGACTCACCCTCATCCTGCGTGCCCGCCCCGACCTCGGGTGGGACCTGGGTGAAACCGGCGGCACCATCGGCGTGCGCATGCCGAACCAGGCTGCCCTCCTGCGCCTCTTGCACGACTTCGGACCATTGGCCGTCACCTCCGCGAACTTGACCGGTCAGCCTCCCGCGACCTCGGTTGAGCAGGCCGTCGGCTACTTTGGAACCCGAGTGTCCGCCTACCTTGACGGCGGCCCCACCCAGGGCTCCACGGCCTCATCGATCGTTGACTTCGCGCACGAGACGCCCCGTGCGCTCCGCCTCGGAACCATCTCCCTGGATGACCTCAGTGCAGCCGCTGGCGTGACCATCGCCCCCGTCGAAGGTGCCGCTTCGTGAAGGTCTACCTGCTGCTGGGGGCCATCGCGATGGCCCTGACGATCCTGCTGACGCCGGCCGTGCGCTGGGCGTGCCTGCAGTTCAACATCTTGCCGCCCTTGCGCGGACGTGACCTGCAAAAGAAGCCCATCCCGCGCCTGGGCGGCGTCGCGATGACCATCGCACTGATCGTCACCATGCTGCTCGCCTCGCGGATCCCCTACATGGCGCCACTCTTTACGACCACGGTCCCGTGGGCCGTCATGGCCGGCGCCGGTGCCATGTGCATCCTCGGCATCATCGATGACATCATCGAACTCGACTGGATGGCCAAGCTCGGTGGGCAGGTCCTCATCGCGGGCGGCATGGCTTTCGGTGGCGTGCAGCTTGCCTCGTTCCCGATTTTCGGCCTGACGCTCGGATCCTCCCGACTGTGGCTCTTCGTCTCCGTCTTCTTCATTGTCGGCATCATGAACGCCGTTAACTTCATCGACGGGCTCGACGGCCTGGCATCTGGCATGATCGCGATCGGCGCGGGGTCCTTCTTCGTCTACTCCTACATCATCACCCGGCTCATGGGCGCGGCCTCCTACGCGACGACCGCCAGCCTCATCGTGATCGCGCTGCTTGGGGTGTGCGCCGGCTTCCTCTGGTTCAACTTCCACCCCTCCTCGATCATGATGGGCGGGGGAGCGGAGACCATGGGCCTCGTCCTGGCCGCCGCCGGCATCATCGTCACCGGCAAGATCGATCCGTCGCTGCTCGGTCGCCAGCAGATGATCGTGTCCGCGCTGCCGCTCATCCTCCCGCTGTCGGTCATCTTCATGCCCGTCCTCGACCTGGTCGTTACCTCGATTCGCCGCATGAGCCGAGGAAAGAGCCCCTTCGTTGCCGACCGCTCCCACTTCCACGACCGTCTCCTCGTTGCCGGGCACTCTCACCGCGGGGTCGTCGCGATCCTGTGGATGTGGACCGCCATTGTCTGCGTTCCCGCCGTCGGGCTCCTCGTCTTCGAGTGGTGGAGCGTCACTCTCGTCGCAGTCACCGCTGCGGCTATCGGCGTGGCCGTCACGACCCGAGAATTCCCCAAGGAAGAGACCACTCCCGAGGAGGTTGCCGCATGACCTACGTGCTCGCCCTCGCCATGGTCGTCGTCATCGTTGCGGCGCAGTGGTTTTTCACGTCGCGCGCCCTGCGATCGCCCTCCCACTTCATCGGATGGGTGACCGGCGGATACGCGGCGAAAATCGCTCTGCTCGCCATCGGACTGTACGTTCCGCGCGCACTGGGCATGGACGTGCGAGTTGCCGCAATCGCCACGATCATCGCGATTATCGTGTCCTCGACGGTCGAGATGATGGTCATGATGCGCAAGCGCACGATGAACGTGGATGCGCCGAGCGACACTCAGTAACCCTTGCGCGCGCTAGGCGGCCCCTTCTCTGTATAGAATGGTTGAGTTGCCCCGGCAGCAGACACAAACCAATGGAGTTGAGATGAAGGAGGCACATTCAGTGTCCGATCACGCGCCTGCTCGCCGCACCGCGTCCAAGCCGCGTTGGTATTGGGTGAGCCTCGCGGTCCTTCTCATTGTCATTGCACTCACCGCGTACCCTGCGTTCACGCAGCACCCCCACCAGCCGGCCCTTGAGGACTTTTTCCCGACCGTGATTTTCGGTGAGGGGACTTTCTTTGAGTTCAACCGACTGACTCTCGCCCGCGTCATCATGGGCGTACTCGTCTCGCTCATCCTCGTCGCAGTCGCGCGCAAGCCTCAGCTGGTGCCGAGCCGCGGCCAGATGGCCGTCGAGGCAATCGCCGGTTACATTCGCGACAATGTTGCTCTCGACATGCTTGGCCCCAAGACCGGCCGCAAGTTCTCCGGCTTCATTGGCTTCCTGTTCTTTGGCGTCCTGTCGATGAACATTGCGGGCATCATTCCCGGCATCAACATCGCAGCCTCGTCGGTCGTCGCCGTCCCGATGGTTTTCGCTCTCATCACCTACGTGACCTTCATCGGTGCGGGTATCGCCAAGCAGGGCGTCGGCGGTTTCTTCTCCTCGCAGCTTTTCCCGCCGGGACTGCCCGTCCCCATGTACCTGCTGATCACGCCCATCGAGTTCCTCTCGAACTTTATCGTTCGCCCCGTCACGCTGACCCTGCGTCTTCTGTGCAACATGATCTCGGGCCACCTCCTGCTGGGTATGACCTACTTTGGAACGGCGATTCTGCTCCACGAGCTCTCCGTCCTGTCTGCCGCGTCCGCACTGACCGGTGCCGCCATGTTCGTCATGACGGGCTTCGAGGTCTTCGTTGCCTTCCTGCAGGCGTACATTTTCACGATCCTGTCGACCGTCTACATCAAGCTTTCCGTCGAACATCACTGACCCCCAACGCCACCCGGCGTTACTAACAGAAGGAAACCACTATGGGAACCGCAGCATTCGCCTACATCGGCTACGGCCTCGCCACCCTGGGCCCCGGCCTCGGCATCGGCCTCATGGTCGGCAAGACCCAGGAAGCGACCGCCCGTCAGCCCGAGGTTGCCGGCCGTCTCTTCACCAACATGATCATCGGCGCCGGCATGGTTGAGGCCCTCGGCCTCATCGGCTTCGTTCTGCCGCTCATCGTTAAGTGATCGCCATGCACCAGATTGTCGCCGCGTCGGACCAGGAGGTCGGCGGCCTCGCCGTCATCCTGCCGCCGCTGTACGAGATTTTCTGGTCGGCTCTCGTTCTGCTTATCGTCCTGCTCCTCGTCGGACGCTACGCGCTGCCTCGCATCTACAAGACGATGGACGAGCGCGCTGCGAAGATCGAGGAGGGCCTCGGCGCCGCCGAGCAAGCGAAGGCCGATCAGGCTGCCGCTGCGCTCAAGCGCGAGGAGATCATTCGCGAGGCGCACGCTGAAGCACACACCATCCGTGAGCGCGCCAACGACGAAGCGAAGGCTATCGTGGCCGCCGCCCGTCACGAGGCAACCAGCGAGGCCAACCGTATTCTCGAGGCCTCCGAGCGTCAGATCCTCGCCGAGAAGCAGGCTGCGCAGATTTCCCTGCGCTCCGAGGTGGGTCTTCTCGCCTCCGAGCTGGCAGAGAAGATCATCGGTGAGCACCTCGCCGACACGGCGCTGACTTCGCGCGTGGTCGATCGCTTCCTTGACGAGCTCGAGGCCGACAGCGCTCGGGTCGAGGAGAAGCGATGACACAGATGCGCACGATCGAGTCCGTCCCCTTTGCGAAGGAGCTGGCGGCGGCCCTGGCCACACCCGGCACCGACCCAATGCGGGTTGCCGAGGATTTTTTCGGCCTGGCCGACCTGTTCAAGGAGAACACTCGTCTCGCGCGTGCAGCGACTGACCCGGCGCGGTCGGTCGCAGATAAGCAGGGGCTCGCCTCCAGCGCGTTCGCTTCGCACGTGACGGCTGCGACGCTGTCCGTTGTGAATGCGGTCGTCGCCGACCACTGGCGTCATCCGGCGGATGTGGCGGACACGCTCGAGGTGCTCGGCATCCTCGGCGTGCTTAATGCCGCCGGTGCCCAGGGAGCTCTCGAGCAGGTCCGTGAGGAGCTGTTCCAGGTGCGCTACTTCCTGGCACACCAGCGCGAGGTCCGCGTGCGCCTGTCGGATAAGTCCAAGGGCGACGCACACGAGCGCGGCGATGTCGCGTCGAAGCTCTTTGGCGAGCACGTCAGCATCTGGACGATGCGTCTCGTGCGTCGGGCGGTCGGACGCTCGAACCACGGTCGTCTGCTGCACAACCTGCGTCGCTACGCCCAGTGGGCAGCGACTATGCAGGACCGTCTCTTCGTCACCGTCGCCACGGCGGCCCCGATGAGTGAGGCTCAGGTTGAGCGCCTTCGTTCCATCCTCTCGAAGCGCTACGGTACGCCCGTTGACCTGGCGATCTCGATTGATCCCGAGGTCGTGGGCGGCTTCCGCCTGCGCGCGGGCATGACCGCGATCGACGCCTCGTTGGCCAGCCGCATCAGTGCAGCGCGCGACGCGATCGCCAGCTAGCACTTCTCGTACACACATTATTTTCTTTTACCTAGTTAGGAATCCTCATGGCTGACCTCAGCATCTCCCCGGAGGAAATCCGCGGAGCACTGGACTCCTTTATGGAGTCCTACCGTCCGGCGGACGTGGCCACCGAAGAGGTGGGTCACGTCATCGAAACGGCCGATGGTATCGCGCACGTCGAGGGCCTGCCCGGCACCATGGCGAACGAGCTGCTGCGTTTCGAGGACGGGACGCTGGGCCTGGCCATGAACCTCGACCAGCGCGAGATCGGCGCCGTTGTCCTCGGTGACTTCGGCGGTATCGAAGAGGGCCAGGTCGTGCACCGCACGGGCGAGGTTCTCTCGGTTCCCGTTGGTGACGGCTACCTTGGCCGCACGGTTGACCCGCTCGGCCGCCCGATTGACGGCCTCGGCGAGATCACGGACCTGGACGGGCGCCGCGCGCTCGAGCTGCAGGCCCCCGGCGTTATGGCGCGTAAGAGTGTCCACGAGCCCCTCGCGACCGGCCTGAAGGCCATCGACTCGATGATCCCGGTTGGCCGTGGCCAGCGTCAGCTCATCATCGGCGACCGCAAGACCGGTAAGACCGCGATCGCCCTCGACACGATCCTCAACCAGCGCGAGAACTGGAAGAGCGGCGACCCGAACAAGCAGGTGCGTTGCATCTACGTGGCGATCGG
>CATYYP010000044.1 GCA_958415245.1 Schaalia odontolytica
GGTTCTCCCAGTTCAGGTCGGGCTGCTTCTTGTGGAACAGGTGCAGGTAGTACTGGCCCGTGGCCTCGTCCCAAGTCCAGGCCGAGCCGGAGAAGAAGGACCCCCAGTTGTTGGGCTCAGCTCCGGCCTCGCCGCCCACGAACCCGGGGCGGGGGTCGCGCCAGATGTACCAGTCGCGCTTCGGGTTCTCCCGCGAGGAACGCGACTGGGCGAACCACGGGTTCTCATCCGAGGAGTGGTTGACGACCAGGTCCATGACGAGGCGCATGCCCCGCTCGTGGACACCCTCCAGCAGGCAATCGAAGTCCGCCAGGGTACCGAACATGGGGTCGATGTCGTAGTAGTCGGCGATGTCGTAGCCGTTGTCCGCCTGCGGGGAGGCGTAAATCGGCGAGAGCCACAGGACATCCACGCCCAGGGACTTCAGGTAGTCGAGCTTGGAGCGGATGCCCTCGAGGTCACCAAAGCCGTCACCATTGGAGTCCTTGAAGGAGCGCGGGTAGATCTGGTAGACGACCGCGCCCTTCCACCACTCGTCGGGGCCCAGGCCGTTGCCTGCGGGGTTCAGCGCATCGTTACAGAAGAACATGGAGCACCTGCCATACGTTGAGGTCGGGCACGCCGGCCCGCTGCCGTTAGGTGCAGACTACCGTGTCTGACACGCCTCTCCCCACCGTAAGTCGCAGCGTGCGTCAATGCCGCCCATTCCGGCCACAGGCCGTCACGGGCCAGTGATCAGAGCAAACCTCACCCGCCTCCAAAAGTCGGATGCAATTCCCGCAGAGCCCACATACACGACGGCACAAAAACGGCAGAATTTCAACGGTTCGAGTTCAAAACTTGAAATGCCTTGAGGGGAATTGCATGCGAAATTTGTCCCCGGCTGATGAGCGGCCACCGCAAGGACTGCGGACGCACATACACACACTGACCGTAAGCGCTTTCAGCAGCGCCTCCGGGACAAAACTCTCCCTGCATGCTTTCTTGGCGATCTCACCGGTACAAAGTTCGCCCAACAGCCCCCCCTCAGCAGCACTTCCGAGACAAAATTCGCCCTGCTCCCCGAAAATGGCCCATTTTTCGGGATTTTGGCCCTGCAGGGCGAACTTTGTCTCGCCCCGAGGTAAGACTCTGGGTTGCTGGGCGAATTTTCGCACGCAGCAACGGTGGACGAACGATCACCCCCCGGACCGGTTGTCGTAGTTCCCGGTAAACAGCAAGCCCCGGAAAACTCGCACGTAATTCGATTGAAAGAAGTTTCAACAAACGCTGAAAACGTTGCAATTCCAACGAGGCGTATTCAAGATTTGAAACAGTCGCAGGGGAATTACGTGCAGCACCCGTGGGCGGGGGCAAGGCCTGGCTGCAGCACCCGTGGGCGGCGGCAAGGCCTGGCCGGGCTTCGAAATCGACCACTCCGAGCCGTCAGGCTCGCGTGTGGCGATTTCGCGGGCGGGCCGCCGCCCACGGGCGCGCCAAGCAGCCCGGCCCCACTGCAGGGTCAGACGGCGCCCGGAACACCAGCGGGGCTACAAACACAAACACGACAAAGCGGGCCGGAACCCTTCGGTTCCGGCCCGCCCTCGATGCTCAGCGGTTGTCGGCGCTGCGCGACAGGTGATCAGCACCGCACAAGGCGTGTCAGTAGTGCACGACCACCGTGTCGCCCATGTCGGTCCAGTCGTAGATGAACTTCGCGGCGTCGACGGGCATGTTCACGCAGCCGTGGGAGCCGCCGTAACCGCTCCAGCCGAAGGAGGAGCGCCAGGGGGCGCCGTGCATCGCGTAGCCACCGCTGAAGTAGGTGACCCACGGGACGCCTTCGGTCTCATACTTGGTGCCGTCGGCGTTCTCGCCGCGCATGGTCTGCACGTCGTACTTGAGGTACACGTGGAAGGTGCCGACGATGGTGGGCGTCTCGGGGGCACCGGGGACCATGTAGAAGGGGCCGCCGGCGACCTTGCCGCCGACGTAGGCGGTGACGGAGTTGTCGGTGAGATTAACGTCGACCCACTTCTCACCTTCGGCTGCCTGGTAGACCAGGTTTTCGGTGCCTTCGGCGACCTGCTTGGTCTCGGAGCCGGGCTCGACGTCGTCGTAGTGGAACAGGCCCTCGTACGCCTTGCCGTCGGTCATGGCGGCGACGACGTCCTTGGTGATCTGCTCGGTGTTGTTGGTCTTGAGGCCCTTCTTGCCTTCACGGGCGACGGTCAGAACATTGCCGGAAGAGTCGACGTTGTCGACGCGGTTCTCGGGCTTGACGTCGGTCTTGGCAGCCAGGGCGTTGACCCAGTCGGCAACCTTGACGGCGTTGATGGACGGGTCATCGAGGCTGCCATCATCCTTGGGGAGGAATTCGACCCACTTGACCTTGTCGGAGCGCTCGGCGTAGAAGGTGTCGATGCCGTCAGAGATTTCGATGTTCGTCTCGAGGAGGGCGTTGGCCTTCTCGGCGACGGCCTGCGCATTCTCGGTGGTGACGGAGGGCTCCATCTCGCGCACGCTCACGTCCTGGGTGACAGAGGCGAGGGTGGCGCCCGCCTGCTTGACGGCGGAGGCGACGTCCTCGGTGGACACGCCGTTTCCGTTCTGCGCGGGGGTGAATGTGAAGGATTCGCCGTCTTCGGCAACAACAACCGCAGCGTCCTTCATTTCCGAGGTGAGGGTCGAGTTCGCTGTCGCGGCGAGCTTCTTGATGGATTCCTCGCTGACGGTGACGACGGGCTCGACGTTACGCTCGGAGAACAGGGCGCTGACGAATGCGGGAAGGGACGTAGAGCCCTTCATGGCGGCGTCGGCGGTCTCATCGGCTTCAACCGTGATGCCTGCTTCGTTGAGCGAGGCCTCGGTGGTCTTGCCTTCGACGGTGAGCGTGACGGTCGCGGCGTCGGCGCGCTCGTTGACAGCGGCGATCACCTGGTCGCGGGTCATGCCCGCGACGGGTGTGCCGGCGACGGTCGTGCCCGGCAGGGCGCGTCCGGAGTAGTTGGCGGCGTAGACGACGCCGGCGCATACGACGAGGAGGACGAGGGCGCTCACAACGCCGATCGCCCATCTGGTTTTCAGGGATAGTTTCTTGAGCATCGTTTCCTATCGTATAGCCTCGTGTGCGCTTGTGGGTAAATTCCGTTGAATTTTCAGCTGAGTTATCGACCACAAGGAAAGGGGCGAAATTCCGCCCTTTCATCCAACAAAACAACCGACAAACGTGATTATTGCCGCGAGGCCCCTCACCACCTGCGACAACGCGAGCCTTTATCCTGGTTGTATATGCGTTCGCCGTCGACTTTGGGAGGCTCATCATGGCTGCGCCGCGACTTCTTGTTGTGCCCGGAGGCACCGCTATTGGCGCTGTCGCTCTGGCGAATGCGTCGATTCACAAGCTCGTTGAGCTGTACGAGGAGCGCCAGGCGGACCCCAATCATCCGGCACCGCATACGGTTGTCGTCCTGCGCGCCCCGGAGGATGTGCCCCCAGCGACGCTGCGCGGCTCCGCGGTGACGCCCGAGGAGGCTTTCCCCGAGGATCGCTACCCCAGCCTCGCCGAGGCGATCAACGCGGACCCGAATTTCTTCGACGGCATCGACCTGGTTGTCCCGACGTCGGGGTCGAGCGCGGGAAGCCCCCGCCTCGTTGGGCTGTCGATCGAGGCGCTCATGGCCTCGGCGAAGGCGACCGAGCTGGCCCTGGAGGGCCCGGGACGTTGGATCCTGGCGATGCCTGCGCACCACATCGCGGGCGCGATGATCCTGCTGCGCGCGGCGGTTGCGGAGACGAACCCGCAGATCATCGACACCTCCGAGGGCTTTGACCCCCGCGCCCTCCTGCCCGCGATTCAGGGCGCCACGCAGGACGACATGCCCGGCTACCTGTCGCTCGTGCCCACCCAGCTCGCCCAGTGCCTCGACGCGGGCGAGGAGGTCGTGGGGCCGATGCGCTCACTGGCGGCGATCCTCGTGGGTGGGGCGGCGACCAACCAGCAGCTGCTCGCACGCGCCACCGAGGCTGGCCTGAAGGTACGCCTCACCTACGGCATGACGGAGACGGCAGGCGGCTGCGTGTACGACAGCAAGCCCCTGCCGGGCACGTCGGTGCGCGCCGTGGATTGGGATGGGCACACGCGCCTGGCAATCCACGGCCCGACGCTCATGACCCGCTACCTGGACGCGGAGAGCCCCTTCTTCGACGAGGGCGGCCACCGTTGGCTGCTCACCGGGGACCTGGGCATTATCCGGGCTTCGGGGACGGTGGAGGTGCGCGGCCGCGCGGACGACGTGATCGTCTCGGGCGGCCTGTCGATCGCGCCGGGTCCGGTGCGCCGCGCGGTGCGCTCATTCGAGGGAGTGTCGGACGCGTGGATTCTGGGCACCCCGGACGAGAAGTGGGGCCACGTCGTGACCGCACTCGTGGTTGTCGATCAGATGCCGTCGGATTCGCTGGAGATGGCGGAGCTCGGCTCGGCGATCCGCGAGCATGCGGCGGCGCACATCGGGCGCGCGCAGGCTCCTCGCCGGATCGTGGCCGTCGAGGCCCTCCCCTACCTGGGCTTCGACAAGATCGACCGCGCCGCCGCCGCGCAGGCCGCGGCCGAGGCCTCGGGCACCGAGCGGGAGTGGGTGCGCTTACCCGCTGCCCGGACCCGCGCCCGCTCCTACTTCACTGGTGGGCATGGCTTCCGTTTCTGACTGGATTGTAGGCGCTCGCCTGCGCACCCTCCCTGCTGCCGCCGCGCCCGTGATTGTGGGCTCTGCCGCCGCGCACTACCTGGGGGGTTTCAGCGCGGCGCGCGCTGCCCTGGCGCTGCTGGTGGCGCTGGCCCTGCAGGTGGGGGTCAATTACGCGAACGACTATTCGGATGGCATTCGCGGGACGGACGACAACCGTAAGGGACCTGCGCGCCTGACGGGAGGCGGCCTCGCCAAGCCAAAGACGGTCCTGGCGGCCGCGCTCGGTTCGTTCGCGCTGGCCGGCGTGGCGGGCCTCGCCCTGGTTGCCGTGTCGGGCACCTGGTGGCTGATCGCTGCGGGCGCCGCGGCGGTCGTGGCCGCGTGGTTCTACACGGGCGGTAAGCACCCGTATGCGTACATGGGCATCGGCCTGTCCGAGCTGATGGTCTTCGTGTTCTTCGGCCTGCTGGCATGCGTGGGCACGGCGTGGACGCAGGTGCAGTCAGCTCCGTGGTGGCTGTGGATGAGCGCGTCGGCGCTGGGCCTGCTGTCGGTGGCGCTGCTGATGGCCAATAACATCCGAGATATTCCGACGGACCGCGAGTCGGGCAAGATGACCGCCGCCGTGCGTCTGGGCGATCGCCCGTCGCGCTGGGTGTTTGCGGCGTGCGCGTGGCTTCCCGTCGCGTTGATCGTCGTGCTGGGCGTCGCGGTTGGGCTGCACCCCTTCGCGACGGGCGCGCTGGGCGTGGGCGCTGGAGCGTGGGCTGCCGGAGTGAGCATGCCGGTCCTCACCGGCGCCTCGGGCCGCAACCTGATCACGGTGCTGCGTAACACGGGGTTCTTCACCCTGGCGTGGGCGCTGTTGGCTGCACTCGCGCTGATCCTCTCCTAGGAACGAGGCCGGGGTCCCGCCGTTCACAAGTCCTCCCCGAGTAGTGAAAAACGACCATCTGTCAGATAGGATGACCTACAACACTACTCACCGTTTAGCGGAGGCCACGATGAGCAACGATTCCTACACGCCGGGCGAGCACGCCCCGATGGGCGAGGTCGCCCTGGGTCCGGTGATGAAGCCGTGAACTGGACAGACATTCAGCAATGGGAGTCGGCGCCGCTACAGGCGTACGCAGCAGAGTGCGAAAACAAGCAGCGCAAGCTGCAGGCCGCTGGCGACGCCCTTGGAGCACCTTTGAATAGCCTGGTTGGTTCGAGCCAAACAGCCGAGGCCGCCAAGGCCGCACTGCGCAAGCAGATTACGGCTATCGATAAGGAAGTCAACTTCCTCATCAGCTCGGCTGAGATCGCCTCTGAGGGTGCTCAGGGCATCAACGAAATCCGCGCTAACGTTGACGACGCAAAGCAGCTGGCCAACACGTGGCGAATGACTATCGACGCGAGCGGAAACGTGTCGATAGACGCAGCGCAGGTGAAGGCGCTCCGAAAGGCCGGAAAGAATGTCCTCGATATCAAGTACATGGTCGACACCGCACAGAAGCGTGTCAACACAGCCCTCACGCAGGCACAGAAACTCGTCGATTCTCTCTCACAGAAGCTAGCCTCCCTTGAGGCAGGTACTTTCGATAACCACGTACACTACTCCGCGACGATCAAGAGTCGCCCCACCTTACCTCCCGCCGGAGCCTCTGCACAGGAAAACGCGTCCTGGTGGAATTCCCTGTCGGAAGAGGACAAGCAGTGGATGATCAACCATCATCCGGACGTCATCGGCAACCTCGAGGGCGTCGACTACACGTCGCGCAACCAGGCAAACCGGATCATGCTGCCACGGCTCCAGAAGCAAGCAAAGGAGGAGCTGGACGCGTACGTCGCGAAGGTGGGCCCCCACATGAACGGCCCAGAATTTGAGGAATTCGCTCGCCTATCAGCTCGCGTCAAGGCTTTGGATCAAATTGAAGAGACTCTCAAGCAGGAGTCCGACGGCGTTCCTCGCTACCTGATGCAGCTTGACCCGAGCGGGCCGAATATCCTTGCTGCGGTCTCGCAGAATAACCCCGATGACTCTCAGCACATCGGCGTCATCGTACCCGGCATGACGACGAGCGTCGCAGGTAACGGCGAGGATGGCTCCATCCTTGATTACGACGGTCACGCTACAGTCATGCGCGAATCCGCAGAAAAAGCAGCAGGCCACGGACAAAAGGTCGCGATGGTCTCGTTCTTCGGCTACGACGCGCCTCCTGGTGCCTTCCAGGCATCAAACACCGACATGGCTCAGGTGGGTGCAAAGAAGCTCGCCAGCTTCCTAACCGGCATCGACGCGGCGCGCGAACACGGGGCTGGCGACGCCCACATCACCGTCGCCAGCCACTCCTACGGCTCAACCACCGCTGGTATAGCGGCAACACTTGTCGGCGACGGCGTCATCGACGACCTGGTTCAATTCGGCTCGCCCGGCTCGGGCGTGCAGGATGTGAGCGAGTTCCACGTCCCCGAAGGACACACATACGTCAGCGCCGCCCCATACGTGAACGACATGGTCCAAGGACTCGGCCCAGATTCCTCATTCGGAAAGAATCCCGCCGAGATGGACGGCTACAAGCACCTATCGGGTAAAGTAGGCAAATTCAAATGGCGACTGACCCCCACACTGGTCCCTATCCCGGATCCTTTCGGATTGCACAGCGGCTACTTCACAAAGGGCACACGAGCCAACCGTGACATCGGCCGCGTCATCGGAGGTAAACCTCCCTCATGAGACAGTTCTTCACTGCCCTTCTCGTACTGTTTTCAGTTATCGCTTGCGCCGCGTGCGCACCGTTTTTTGGAGGATCCATGAGTCCGCTTAGCCCCCAGGTTAAATCCGTCGAGGCCTTCCAGCGCGACATCGAGCCCGCGATCATCGCCGCACGCAACGAGCTCGTCACCGCCGAGAACTTCATGGCGTACAAGAACAACTACTCCGTCGCCAGCTACCGGGAGGACGGAAAGACCTTATATTCCTTCCATTCACGCATGTTCTTCTTTACCGAGCTGGACACAGATCGCATCCGCGACACCTACAGTGCTCGTCTCCTTCCCCTCGGATTTGAACTATCCGAAGACCGCTGGACATCCAACGGAGTTGAGATCGTTGACTACCTATGGATCAACGAGGAGTACCAAGCCGTCGTCTCGGCGACGACACGGCTCGGCGAGGAAACCTCCACCTACTACTACACACAGGGCACTCCAACGGACGGATCCAACGGCGATCCCAAGCAGCTGATCGACCAGCCCGGGCGCATCCCCGACTGGTTCGACCCCAACCTTCCGCCCTCAGGACAGGGATGATGCAACGAGCAACCGAACTCCGGGGAGCACGACCACTCGCGCTCCTCGCCTGCGCCCTCCTGGCGCTGTGCACGGCCTCGTGCGCAGTGCTGTACGGAGGCCGTCCCGGCCAGAACCCTTGGAATCTGCAGACCAGGCAGAAAGCACAGCACATGCACTCGATTGAGGAATTCCAACGGGACATCGAGCCGACGATCATTGACGCACGTAACGAGTTCATCAACGGCAGCAATATCCTCGCATACAGTTCAAGAGACCACATCCATGACGGCGACTATGAGGGTACGACCCTGTACATCCTCGGTTCCGCGCAGTATTTCTTCGAAGAGCACGACGTCGACAAAGTCCGGTCGATCCTCAATGACAGCCTCACTCCTCTCGGATTTACGATGTGGGAAAAAGAGGACAACGGAGATCGCGGCAGAACGACAACGATGGTCTGGCATCACGAAAAATACGGGGCGACCGTCAGCGTCCTTATTGCCGCCGATGACGGCTACAGCGCGTTCGACTATGGGACGGAAAATTTGAGGAGCGACGGATCCACCGGCAATCCGAAAGAGCTCTTCAACACCCCCGGCCGGATTCCTGAAGGCTTTGATCCGGACACTGTCCCGAAGAGGTAATCAGCGCGCCGACCTCCCAGGACTACTCGCCGGGTGACCGCGGGCCGCCATGAGCTGCGGCGCCACCCCTCCTCAGCCTCAGCGCCCGCGGCGGTACAGGTATTCGTGCAGCCAGTCGCCCGCGATGCCGGTCGCTGCGGCAACGACGCAGACGAGGGCGACGGCCTGGAATGCGCCCGACGCGAGCAGCGGGGTGAACACGCCGATGCCGATCGCGGCACTGCCCTGCATAGCGAGGTCGTTCATGGCGACGGCGCGCCCGTTCTGTCCGGGGGCGACGGTCGCAAAAACGGTGTCGTAGATGGGTGTGAACAGGGCACCGAAGCCCGCGTACATGAGGCACATCGCGGCGGTGATGACCCACGTTCCCATGCTCATGCACAGCATGAGGAGGGCGGTGCCCGTCAGGATGAAGCCGATGCACGCGCGCACGGTGCGGCCGCGTCCGATGCGGGCCATGACGGCGCCCGACGTCATGGCGGTGGTCAGGGCGACGCAGTAGGCGGGCAGGAGGCGCATGGACACCTGCGCGGGCGTGAGCCCGTAGTTGGTGGCACCGATGCCGTTCATGAGGGGCGCGACCGTGAAGTTCATGCAGTAGACGATCAGGATGAGGCTGATCGAGCGCGCCCACGGCACGTTCGTGAAGAAGGAACGCGTGATGAAGGGGGCTCGCGCACGCCCGATGTAGCGCCAGAAGAGGACGCCGCCGAGGATGAGGCCCGCGATGAGCCACCAGTGCGGGTTCGCGGCGACCAGGGTGAGCAGTAGGGCCAGGGAGGAGAAGATCGCAAGGCCGACGACGTCAACGCGCCCGGCGCGGGCGCGCGCGGGGACGCGACGCCCCATGATCGGCAGGCAGGCAAGGCCACCCAGGGGAATGAGGAGGAGCAGAGCCCAGTTGATGTCGGCGAGGATACCCCCGGCCAGCATGCCGATTGCGGTGCCGCCCTGGAAGGCCGCGCACATGAGGCCGACGTAGAGGCCTCGTTTCTTCGGGTCGCGGATGGCGGTCGCCAGGATCATGTACGCGGAGGCGGCGGCCTGGTATCCGAGGGTTTGGAGTGCTCGGGCGACGATGACGCCGGCCAGCGACGAGGAGAAGACGAAGCCGAGCAGGGACCCCGCGACGATCAGCGCGATCCCCACGTCGACGATGCGGCGCAGCGGAATGAAGTCACCAAGGGTTCCGTACAGGAAGCAGGCGACGCCGAGGACGATGCCGGGGATCGCCGTGATGAGGCCGGAGGCGTCTCCCGCGCCGATGTCCTGGGCGACACGCAGGTAGACGAGGTTGAACCCCTGGAGGGAGACGGTTCCGAGAGCGTAGATGCCGAGAAGCGGCAAGAGCACGCGCGCCGGCCCGTCCGCGTATTCGCCGTCCGTGGCGACGGTGCGCAAGTTGACCGCGGAGGCCGAGGCCTCCCCTCGGATGACCTGCGAGGGGACGGTGGCGACGCGGCAGGTGGGTCCTGCCGCCCGCGAGGAGATGAAGAATCGGAGCGTGCGCACGGCGATTAGTTCACCACAAATCAACCGTTTAGCAGTATTGCAGGAAACTAGTGTGCGAATAAAGCTCAACTTAACAC